>CAZRPK010000012.1:0-5992 GCA_964601915.1 uncultured Kangiella sp.
GAACCGCCTAAAAATGTCGTGCGATTTGCGGCGTTTTAATCAGAGCGAGAGTTACACCCTATGAAATTCTTTTCTAGCGCACTTCAATATATGACTGTCCAATTATTTATCCAATTATTTAATATATGACTGTCCAATTATTTATGAGTGTTTTAACCACAAGGGTGAATGCTCACTAGAAAGTTATTACCTTTTTTGGATCAATTCTTTGTTCACCTTCAAGTATCTCAAGATGAAGGTGGGGGCCACTCGTTTTTCCCGTATTACCAGTCAATCCTAAAAGCTGACCAGCTAAGACTTTTTCGTTTTTACTTACATTAAAATTTTTTAGATGAGCATAAATACTCAAATACCCATCAGAGTGTTTAACAACTATAACGTTGCCATAGTTTGGGTGTAAGCTAGTCGAGTTTGCAACGGTAACTACACCAGCCCTAACAGAATAGACTGGAGTGCCAATGGCTGCTTTAAAATCAACACCTCCGTGAGCAACGTTGTTTCTAATCGAATTAATCGAACCGTATGGTGATGTAACTTGAATATACTTTAAAGGAGGTTGCCAACCATTAATATTGTCAGTGATGAAATTTGACGATAAAACGTTAACAGAAACACCTGTTAGTATCATAAAAAATGAGGTAAGTAACAGTTGTTTAACGCTAGCGCTTTTGGAATCAAGACTCATTATTGCTTTTAATCGAGTATGATAAAATGACACACCAGTTGCGGGGTTGCTAAAATGAGCAACCAAGGCTTGTTCTTTAAAGCCAACGCATTGTTTTAAACACCTCAATATAGCTTCTGCGTAATTTTTTCTGATGTTCATATCACGAGTATGGCACAACACATGATTGTCACATCGTAGCTCAACCGCATTGATATAGTTACGTTCAAACCATTTAAGGAGTGGATTGAAGCAAAATAATTGCTCTACCAGCTTAATCAATATTAGCCATCGGTGATCCTGTTTTTCGATATGCGTTATTTCATGATCAATTAACAGTTTGATTTGTTGGTTTGGAAATTCCAAAATAAACCTAGGCAGAATCAAATAGACTTTGAATAAACCGAAAGAAAACGGCGATATATTTTCGTCCGTTAATTTAACATTCACTTGGAACTTATTTAGCAACACTCTTTGTTCTTCAGTGAAAACATTATCTAATTTAAACGGCTCACTCTTTTTAATAATTTGTTGAGTCTTAAGTAAACCTAAACCAAATCTCATAAGCCCAATGGAACTGAGTAACGCCAACCCAGCAATAATCCAAGACTCGACGATGTTCAAGTCAAATTTTGTAATGTCAGCTACTTTTGATTCTATTATTTGAATGATGTTGTTAAAACCATTTCCAACTTGTAATATTTCGGGCAACGGAATAATCTGTTCGAAAGAAGGTATTGGGAATAGCGGAAGGAAACAGATGCAAAAGCAAACCAGCCAAAATTCAGGTCTAGTGTTTATAGATGATTTTTTTCGGTGTAATAGGCTTGCAAATATACAAACGATACTACTCCACACAATAAAAATGAATAACGAAAATAAAATAGACATTAATTTCTCCTATCTTTAGATAATTTTTTCAACAGCTTTTCTAATTCTTTCACTTCCGACTTGTCTATTAACTTGCTGTCTGCAAACATCGAGACAGGCATTGGACTATCAAGTTCTAAAATTCGGGAAGCAAAATCAGAAGCAAAATCAGCAAGAACGCTAACTTTATCAAGCTGAGCAGTATATGACTTACGGTTACCAACATTTTCAATCAATACAAATCCTTTCACACCCATTCGTTCAAGTGTTTTCCTCGTCGTTGAATAACTCCATTCAAAATGTTCAGAAATTTTATCGTGTAACTCTCGAGCTGTACGAGGTTGTTTTTTCCAAAGCAGTTTTAGAAATTCAAGTTCTGGAGCCGTTGGTTGATTCATAATAGTAGCCTTCCTAATTCATTTGTTCACATAGTGCGACAATTGCCACAGGATTGCAAGTGTTATCTGCGTCATTTGTCGCAGGCAAGTTTGTTTAGTTAAGATCAATACTTGTAATTTCACCTATGAGATTGAAAGAAAACATTTTTTGTGTTGCTCTAACCTTCTATTTCTCCTATATTGCATAGGATTAAAATTAAGGAATGTGAATAAAATATCATGCAAGAACGAATTAATTCATTAGATTTCTTACGAGGTATTGCAGTCCTAGGAATTCTTATTATCAATATTGAGAGTTTTGCGTTTCCGATACAATTTAGTCCTTACCTTTATGGATTTGCATCCGAGCTAGATACAACCGTTCGGTTTTGGGTATATTACCTTGCGCAAGGTAAATTCTTCACAATGTTTGTGGTGTTATTCGGTGTCAGTTTTTATTTGATGCTGGAACGTCTACAAGAAAAATATAAAACTAAAAATGTTTTCGGTATTTATACACGTAGATTATTCATATTGTTTATTTTTGGTGCGGTTCACACTTATTTTATTTGGTCAGGCGATATTCTTCATCACTACGCAATTTGTGCACTCTTATTATTTCCAGTGAGAAGTTTCACTATGCGGGGACTCATCATATTCATAGTAGCCATGCTATTAATTATTCTGGGTAGTTCTTTTGAAAAAGTTCAAAAAAGGCAACAACAAAAACTTGCTTATCAACAAGCCATAACGGTTGATAAGAAAGATAGAACAAACATACAAGACAGAACCGTTTGGCGATGGGAGTCGAAACTAGAAAAAAAATCTACCGAGCGTTATGATGATAAAGAAAAAACAAAAAAAGGCAGTTATCTAGATAATTTGCAGAGTAATTGGGGTGACGTAAAACTTTATAAAGGCGAGTTATTTTTCAATATCATATTATTTGATAGCTTAATGTTAATGGCGATCGGTATATTGCTTTATAGATTAGGAATATTTAGTGACTATCGTTCAGTACCTTATTATTGGCTGATAACTTTTGTTCTTTTTGCGTTAGGATTATGGACAGGTTTTATTAAGTATCAATGGTGGAGTTATGATTACCTAAATCCGATTGTTGATGTTTACCGTGAAATAATTAACAAAATATCCTATTACATTCAGGGGGTATCTTACTTGCTTCTTATCAATGGGATTTATCAAGCGATCCCGAATATTCGCAAATTAACAGCGATCAATAAAGTGGGAAAAATGGCTTTAACCAGTTATATATTTCATTCAATTGTTTGTGCTCTAATATTTTATGGGTACGGATTAAATTACCATAATGAATTGAACAGAAGTGAGTTGATTTGGTTGGTGATTGCAATTTGGCCCCTTAATATCCTCTTCTGCCATTATTGGTTGAAATATAACAAACAAGGTCCTTTGGAATTTATTTGGAGAAAGTTGTCTTATCGAGTTGATTAGACATTACAATTCTAATTGACCGAGAATTGCTGTGTCTTAACAGCAGGGGTATTAAAAGTGGAAAATTTGTGCCATTATGTGCGGGTTCTATCAAATAGAAATATACCAATCTTGGGTTGCGGAGTGACAGACAGAGCACCAGTAACCATAGAAGATGTTCACTAGTCGTAAAAAATGCTTATGATAGCGTCTATTCACTTTAACGAGTAGCGTATATTGCGACAAAGTAAAAGAAATATCCGCTAAATGTTTGGTCTGAACTTAGTCTAGAATATTTTCAATAATGGATGTTAATTCGGTTGATTAGGTGTTAAATATCCGATGATTCATCTATCTCTCTGCCTAACTTTGTATCCTACTTAACTTGATGCTATCTCTGTATTTACCTTTGCATTTTTGACATAGGTAAATGTAGTGATCTCTAACATCTATCGATAAGAGAGCTCAATAAGGGGACTAATCCATTATTAATTAAAGGTAACAAGTAATAAATGAATACAGCTCAAATCATGATTAACCGTAACATTTGTACACTATTGAAAGAAAATAAATATGTCTCCATTTCGGCTAATGAATACTCATTTAATCCGCAACTGTTGCAATCTAAACAGCATTTTTGGAGCGACTGGGATGACCTTAAGCCTGATAACTATTTAAAAAATAATGCCAGCTTTCGATTGCGCCGTTTTGCTTATTTTTATTTCCAACCATCTAAGGAAGAGATACTGCCGTTAAAGCAAACAACCTATTTTCAGTCAACTGAACTCAACAGTTACGCGGGTGGTATTCAACGTCATCTGTCTCATTTAAAAGACTCAACATTGAAAAATGAATTTCTACATGAGCTGATCAGAATGAATTTTAAACAGTTTCCAATGAGTGAGAAAATGGCTAATAACACTTGGAAAATCGATATACACCAAATACGGATAATTGCCTCCGCAGAAGAGGCCGGCGAACCAACCCCCGAAGGGATCCATCACGATGAGAATGAATTTGGGGCTATGCATCTGATTGGACGTCACAATGTTATAAATGGTGTTAGTACCATTTATAACAATGCTCAGACTCCCCTGGAAAGTATCACTTTAAACCAACCTATGGATTCTTTGATTATATGGGATCCCCATGTGATGCATAGCGTGAGCGCCATTCTCCCAGACAATACAAACGAAAAAGCATTTCGTGATATTTTATTGATCGGGTATTCTTATGCGCCGGATCTTAAACGCCCTGCAATAAACTGATATAGAATTTTTATGCAGAGTGGCTGACCAACCAAGTAATAATCTTGGATAATTCAAACCACTTTGTATATTTCAGACCCACATAAAAAGCGATAAAGACTCAATGGCAACCTATACACAATTGACCCAAAGTGACATTCAATATATAGCCGATAATTATAACCTGAAAGTCCTTGAATTCGCACCTATCGTTGGCGGTAACGGTAATTCAAGTTACAAACTAATCACCCAAAAGGGCAAGTATGTATTGACCGTTTGCGACGATAAAACTCTGGATGAAGTGACAGTCATGGGAAAGTTACTGGAATTGCTAGAACAACACGACTTTCCCTGTACTCGTGTATTACTTTCGGTCAATAAAGACTTGATTACCATGTATATGGACAAACCCGTGATGTTAAAAGGGTATATTGAAGGTCAGGTATTTGAATGTTTAGATACAAAAATGTTAACTCAGTTCGGTGCGGAAGCGGCCAAACTAAACCAAATACCTACACCAAATTATTTGCCTAAAGAGCATCCCTATGGCCGCTCACTTTTCCCTCAAGTGATGGGTCTTAATATCGATAAAAAATATGAGTCTTGGCTGAAAAAACAAATGAATGATCTTGAACGGGACATATCGCCAGACTTGCCTCGCGCTTTGATCCATGGAGATTTATTTTATGACAATTTATTATTTGAAAATACAAAATTCAACGCCATTATAGATTTTGAAGAAGCTTGCCACTATTACAGAGTGTTTGAACTGGGAATGGCTATTATTGGTTCATGCGTCAAAGACACATTGGTAGACTTTGAAAAAGCCCGAGCTTTGGTGCAAGGATACCAACAAATTAGCCAGTTAGAACCAATTGAAAAAGACTCTCTGCAAATGTTTGTACAATATGCCGCCACAGCGACGTCTTATTGGCGCTTTGACAAGTACAATCTCGACTCACCAGAAGCGGATAAAGCAAACAAGCATTGGCAAATGGTGGAACTGGCAGAATCAGTTGGTGCAGTATCGAAAATGACGTTTATGGATGCCATTTTTTAACAATGTAAAGACAGTTCGAGCCATTTTTGAACATGCCCTAATATAACTAATCGAAGCAACCAATGCGGTGGTTGTTAAGTAAATTAGCAATATAGATAGCTAATTTTTGGTTAAATGGGTTGTTTATTATTACTTGCTGAAAAAGCTAATATTTTCATTATTATAACGCCTATTTATAAAAGGTTTATTGTAGATAGTAAGTCTTTATTATTCACGCGCCAAGGTGGATTGACTCGATTTTTACCTGCCCAATATAACTTTATTTTGTTACCTGATGGATCGTAAAGAACCGCTTCCCTCCATAAATACAATTCATCTTTTG
>CAZRPK010000012.1:6092-39335 GCA_964601915.1 uncultured Kangiella sp.
TTACCTGATGGATCGTAAAGAACCGCTTCCCTCCATAAATACAATTCATCTTTTGGTTCTTGCTCAAATTTTATTCCTTTAGATTGTAATTGTTTTACCCAGTCATCTAAATTGTCATTTTCAAAATAGATAACTGAGTGATTTTTAAACTCATCAGTGATGAGCGATAGAGAAAAAGTTGAGTCGCCTTCTGGACAAGAAAATCGTGAGTAATATGGACTTTTTACAATCTGAGTAAATCCTAGTTTTAAGTAAAATTCATTTGCTTCATCTATTTGTTTCACTGGTAACGTTATTTGATTTAGATTCATTTTCAATTCCTTGTTTTAGATTGTTATTTTAGTTGAATCTTACTGGACTATTAACTGGCATTACGTTCAGAGGGTAAGTCACTCAAATATTCAACAAACTCAATTTCAAATCCCGCTGGGTCAAGAAAATAGACGTTTTTTCTAAAGGGTTCGTCAGAGCCGTCTTTATCGATAGCAAAGCCAGCTTGAGCCAATCTTTTAATCATTGCATCAAGGTTGTTTGTCACATAGGCAAAATGAGCTAGACCTACTTGATGACCTTCTAGATTTCGATTCTCGCCTTCACCATTATCACTCAAAGCGATGTATTGATTGTCCTCACCAAAATGAAGCCAAGTGCGCTCTTTTCCATACCATTCACCTTGACCTTTATCACGTACTCGCCAATCAGGAAAAGCGGCTTGGTAAAAAATGAGCATTTTTTCTATGTCATTAACGACAAGATTGATATGCTCTAAGTGAATCATATTGTTACCTTTTTCAGTTTCGAAATTATTAAGTTCAAACTCATTTTAATACCTAAACCTAACTTGAGGTAAAGCGTTATTTTCATTAAAATAGAATAAACTTGAAATAAAGGGTTATTTTTATGGCTGAAGCAACTTGGAGTGTGGGTCGTATTGCTGAGAGATGTGGCGTTAATGTAAGTACTCTACATTTTTATGAAAAAAAAGGTCTGATAAAAAGCTGGCGTAATTCAGGCAATCAAAGACGCTACAAACCAGATATTATGCGGAGAGTTGCGGTGATTAAAGCTGCACAAAAAGTAGGTATTGATCTAGGATCTATAAAAATAGCGATTGCTACGTTACCTGAAAATAGAACACCATCAATAAAAGATTGGGAAAGACTCGGCACTCTTTGGCGCGATGAATTAAACGCAAAAATAGGTTATATGGAAAAACTAAGAGATTCAATGACCAGCTGTATTGGATGTGGTTGTTTATCCATGAAAAATTGTCCTCTATATAATCAGGATGATAAATTGGCCGAGGAGGGAAGTGGTGCAGTAATTTTAGATAGAGTCTAAGATATGTTAGAATTCCGTTAGGTGGTAGACTGAATGAAAAACTATTTTAAGTAGGTAGAAAGTATGACAAATAACCAATCGATTTCACTAGGGATCAAAACTAATATTTCTCAAATAAGCATGCAGTTAGTGCAAATATTTCTAGTGGGTTTAACGATAGGTATGACACGAATTGTTATACCTGGTTTAGCAGAATCGGAATTTGGTTTAGCGGATCAATCTTTTTTTCTTTTGGCATCTTTTGTGGTTGTGTTTGGATTCATAAAAGCAATAATGAATTTATTAGCGGGTAAATTTAGTGAAACTTATGGACGTAAGAACGTTTTAATTTTAGGGTGGATGATTGCGTTACCTATTCCTTTTATTTTACTTCACGCACCTAACTGGAATTGGATTATTGGTGCAACGGTTTTATTGGGTTTTAATCAAGGTTTGTGTTGGTCGATGGCTTTGAACAGTAAACTTGATTTAGCAAAAACTAACCAAAAAGGATTAATTAATGGTCTTAATGAATTCTCTGGTTATGCTGCCGTAGGTATTGCAGGATTGGCGACAGCTTACGTTGCTAGCCTTTTTGGGGCGAGAGAAGGATTGTTTTATTTTAGCTTGGTCGTTATTTCGTTGGGGCTAACCCTCGCCATTTTTACAATTAAAGAAACACTTCCGTGGGCGAACTTACACCATCAGGAAAGCCAATTATTAGATGAAAATACAAAACAAGAAAATAAATCACTTTCTCAATTGTTTAAATATTCAACGCTCCAATCTAAGCCGTTAATTGCTCTCAATCAAGCAGGCTTGGTCGAAAAATTTACCGATGCGATTGTGTGGATATTTTTTCCCATTTATTTTATTGCTCAAGGGTTAGAATTAATCGAAGCGGGCGCTATTATTGCTATTTATGGTGTTGTTTGGGGGGCTTGTCAATTGGTAACGGGACCTCTTTCTGACAAGATAGGTCGTCGTGGATTAATTGTTTGGGGTATGTGGTTTTGTGGTATTGGTGTCATGCTAGTGCCTTTAACATCAACAGTTATATTATGGAGTTTAGAGTCTGCATTGATAGGGGTAGGAATGGCAATGGTCTACCCAAACTTAGGCGCTGCTGTGGGCGATTTTGCTAAACCTAAAGAGCGTGCAAGTTTGATAGGCGTGTATCGTTTTTGGCGAGACATGGGCTACGCGATTGGTGCATTGGCTATGGGTTTAATGGCGCAAATGACGGCAAGCCTTTTATTGCCTTTTTGGTTTGTTGGTGGCGCTATGTTGTTATCTGGATTATGGGTGCAGTTATGGTTGCCCAGTAAAAAATAGGTTAACTATCCCTTCATTACATCATCTCTATTCAGAATAAATTTACGATCTTTGATTCTGGCATTCTTGGGTTGTTACATTATTCTACACTCTTAAATTTGACTTTGTGATATCATAATGATATCTTAAAGGTGTCGTATTGAAATGTAAGGAGAAAGATATGTATACAGAAAAAGAAATCAAAGCCCTAATGGGATCACAACTTTAGTCGTACTATTTATCGCACAAATTGCGTCAATAGTTATTATTTTCACTCTAGGAAAAGCTGGAGGATTAATCGCAATGGCGACGATTTTAATCGCATTACTTGTTTTTTTCTGCTGGTTTGGTTTTTTTATGGTGAACCCCAATGAAGCCAGAGTTTTGCAGTTGTTTGGAAAGTATGTTGGAACGGTTAAAGGGGAAGGGTTACGCTGGGCAAACCCATTTTATGCAAAGTGTGCCGTTTCACTGAGAGTTCGTAATTTTGAAAGTGGACAATTAAAAGTGAATGATAAAAATGGTAACCCAATTGAAATTGCCGCAGTCGTTGTTTGGGAGGTGGTTGATACCGCGGAAGCAATATTTGAAGTGGATAATTTAAAAGCATTTGTTTCCGTGCAAAGTGAAGCCGCCGTAAGAAATTTGGCGACTCGTTATATGTATGATAACCATGAAGAAGAAATTTCTTTACGAAGTCACCCAAAGGAAATATCAGAAGAGTTAAGGCAAGAAGTGCAAGATCGTCTTGAAAAAGCTGGTGTAAGAGTCATTGAATCTCGTATAAGCCATTTAGCTTATGCTCCAGAGATAGCTAGTGCTATGTTAAGACGCCAGCAAGCGATGGCAATTATTGCTGCAAGAAAGACGATTGTTGAAGGCGCTGTTGGAATGGTCGGAATGGCGCTGGAGCAGTTATCAAAAGAAGGTATCGTTGAGCTAGATAATGAACGAAAAGCGGCAATGGTGAGTAATTTATTAGTGGTTTTATGTAGTGATGAAGCTGCTTCACCCATTGTGAATGCAGGTAGTTTGTATTAATTTGACTTTTCTCTCAAAGCCTTTTTTTACAAAATTGTGACAGAGGGTTTTGATTTGTTCGGAGTATATGATGGCCAAAAAAGCATATCCATTAAGAATTAATGAAGAAGTTTTAAATGCAATGCAAGGTTGGGCTGAAGATGAATTGCGTAGCGTTAATGCTCAAATAGAATATGTGTTACGAGAAGCGCTTAGAAAATCTGGGCGATCAAAAAAGAAAGAGATTAACCCTGTTGAACTGCCTGAATAATAAAACCTGATTATCGTGCTCAATAAAGTTTGATTGACTATTGCAACACATACCAATAAATTGAGCAAAAGTGAAATATAGCTCCGGCAAGCACAAATAAATGCCAAATAGCGTGATTAAATTTTAAGCCTTTCCACGCATAAAAAACGGCACCAAAAGTATAGGCGAGACCACCTAAAAGAAGATAAAATAAACCATCATAAGAAACACTTTCAAGCATCTCTTTTCCGGCAACAATAACAAACCACCCCATACCTAAATAAAATGCCAAACTTAATTTTTCGTATTTGTGTCCTAAAAACAATTTAAAACAAACGCCTAGTAACGCAAAACTCCAAATCCACTTTAAATAAGTAAAACCGCCATTATTTGCCAAACTTATTAGCATATAAGGTGTATAGCTACCGGCAATTAAAATATAAATTGAGAGGTGATCGAGTGTTTTTAATTTCTTTCTAAGAGAGTCAGAACTAAGGGAGTGATAAAGGGTCGACGCTGTAAACAAAAGAATGATACTACCTCCATAAATAATGGAGCTAATTAGCTTATAAAAATTATCACCAGAAGCTAAAATCATTATGGTTAAAGCAATGAGTCCAAATATAACCCCCGCTCCATGACTAATAGAATTTGCTAACTCTTCATTTTTAGAATATTCACTTTTCATCTTTTAACTACAACCTTTTCGCTAATCACTAAATAGCCAGTCACTAAAGTATTTGAATACTAGCATTTTCTTTGATATTTTCGATTACCATATAGGTATGTGTTTGAGATACGCTGGGTATTTCTGATATAACGCCTAATGTGTTTCGATAATGTTTCATATTTTTAATCATTAACTTCAACAAATAATCAAACCCTCCTGCAACCATATCGCATTCAATCACTTCCTGTACAAGGATGATATCGTTTTTAAATTGTTTAAATGAGTTATAGGTTGTTTTATCTAATGTTACCGTGACATAAGCTACCATGTCGTAACCTAATTTTTCTTTATTAAGAACCGCGCAATAATGTTTTATATACCCCTCTTTTTCTAATCGTTTTACTCTATCTAAGCAGGGACTAGGACTTAAATGAACCCGTTTTGAAAGCTCTACATTAGACAGTCTACCTTGTTTTTGTAATTCATCGAGTATCTTTTTATCAACTTTGTCTAATTCATTTTTCATAATTATTTAATACCGTATAAATGGAATTACTATGATGATTATACTGTATAAAGTTAAATCTACGTAACATGTGCTGTATTATTTGCAATAAAATCAAATTATTGTAGTAATGGTGGTTCTCAGGTTTTTACTGATAACTCAACCATTTATTAAATCGTCTGCATTAAAGGGATCATCATAATGTTATTAGCTCATTCACTAATATCGTCATCTATAACTCGACAAGCAATTCGAGATTTTTATCGTAAAGACGAAAATGACGTTCTCGAAACTATTATTCCTCTCGCCGAAATGGGAGTTATGGCTCGAAGCAGAACGTGGGAACGAGCGAGACAATTAATTGTTGAAATTCGTAACATTCAATCAGGCAAAGGTGGCGTTGATGCTTTGCTGCAAGAGTTTGCCATCTCTTCCGAAGAAGGGATTATTTTAATGTGCCTTGCGGAAGGGCTTTTACGGGTTCCAGACAAGTTAACCGCTGATGAGTTAATTAGAGATAAATTAAGTGGTGGCGATTGGATTTCACATATTGGTCAAAGCGATTCTATGTTTGTTAATGCGTCGTCGTGGGGGCTTTTATTAACCGGCAAATTAGTAAGCTATCGAAAAGAAAGTAATCAAGATCAGTTTGGCACTATGAAAAAAATGGTCGGTCGCCTTGGGGAGCCGATTATTAGAAAAGCAGTCCGCCAATCTATGGAGTTAATGGGGTCTCAATTTGTGATGGGTGTTACGATTGCTAAAGCATTAAAACGCGCAAAGCCTATGGAATCAAAAGGATATACTTATTCATACGATATGTTAGGCGAGGGTGCCCGCACTATGGCTGATGCCAATCGTTATTTCGAAAGCTATATGAACGCGATTAAAGAAATTGGAGAAGCCGCAAAAGGTTTAGGGCCAATTAAGAGTCCAGGAATTTCAATTAAACTGTCTGCTATTCATCCTCGCTATGAATTTACTCATTATGAGCGAGTAATGGAAGAGTTAGTTCCTCGATTAAAAATTTTAGCATTGCAGGCTAAGCATTATGATATTGGTTTCACTGTCGATGCAGAAGAAGCTGATCGACTTGATATTTCTTTAGATGTCATTGAAGCCGTATTCAGTGATGATGATTTGGGTGATTGGCAAGGATTTGGTATGGCGGTTCAGGCTTACCAAAAAAGAGCGATTTATGTGATTGATTGGATCAAGGCGTTAACCGAATCATCAAATCGTAAAATAATGGTGAGACTGGTAAAAGGTGCTTATTGGGATACAGAAATTAAAAATAGCCAAGCAGAAGGTTTTGATGGTTTTCCCGTTTTTACTCGCAAGGCTTCAACCGATGTTTCTTACCAAGCCTGTGCCAAAAAATTATTAAACTATAGAAAGACTATTTATCCCCAATTTGCTTCGCATAATGCTTATACGGTTTCAACTATTTTAGAAATGGATGTCGATACAGAGCACTATCAAAATGCTGGTAACTTGCATGTAGGGTTTGAATTTCAAAGATTACATGGTATGGGTGAATCACTTTTTGATCAAGTCGTTAATAGTGAAAATGTGGCTTGTCGAGTTTATGCCCCTGTAGGTGCTCATGTTGATCTTCTTGCATATTTAGTGAGGCGTCTTTTGGAAAATGGAGCCAACAGCTCGTTCGTTAATAACATTGTAGATGAAAGTATTTCTGTAGAATCATTATTAGTTGATCCGTTAGAAACCATCATGCTTTGGAAAGATAAACGAAACTCGCAAATAGCTCTTCCAACCAATCTTTATGGAAAAATAAGAAAGAATTCTATTGGTTTAGATCTGACAGATTGTAATCGTTTAACGGTTTTAAAAACGAATCTTGATGCTTGGTGGAAAGTTAAGAATGAAAATATGAATCAATCGGAAGACTCAAATATCCTAAAAGTAATCAACCCAGCCAATCACTCAGAAGTTTTAGCAAACCTAAATAAAGATGATGAAAAGGTGATGCTAAATAAGTTAGAGCTGGCACAAAATACTTATAAGTCTTGGTCAAATATACCGGTTAAACAGCGATCCGAATTGCTTAATAAAATGGCAAGCTCGTTAGAAAAACATATGGATGAGTTAATGGCTATTTGTATCAAAGAAGCGGGTAAAACTGCGCAAGATAGTATTGCCGAAGTAAGAGAGGCTGTTGATTTTTGCCGTTATTATGCGATCCAAGCTGAAAAAATGATGGGTAACGACTCACCTAAAAAGCATCAACTAGAATCATTAGGCGTTGTACTTTGCATTAGCCCTTGGAACTTTCCATTGGCAATATTTTTAGGGCAGGTGACTGCTGCAATATCTTGTGGAAATACAGTCGTTGCAAAACCTGCGGAACAAACCTCATTAATTGCGGTACGTGCCATTGAATTATTTGAGGCTTGTGGATTGCCAAAAGGAGTTGTTTCATTATTACAAGCGCGAGGCAGTCAAGTTGGAAAAGTCATCGTTCCCGATGGGAGGATCAAAGCCGTCATGTTTACAGGATCTACAGAAGTCGGTAGTTGGATGGCAAAAACTTTAGCTGAACGAGGAGGTGCACCAATACCATTAATTGCAGAAACTGGTGGTCAAAACTGCATGATTGTCGATTCAACTGCGTTACCAGAGCAAGTCGTTGATGATGTGATTGCTTCTGGTTTTCAAAGTGCAGGTCAGCGTTGTTCAGCTATGCGAGTTTTGTTTATTCAAGATGGTATTGCCGACAAAGTAATTAAAATGATTCAAGGCGCAATGAAAGAATTAAAAATTGGCGACCCTTCAATGTTAAGCACGGATATAGGTCCGGTTATTGATAATAAGGCGTTGTCGAACCTAAATTTTCATGTTGAACAAATGCAAACAAAAGGGCAATTGTTGTATCAATGTGAGTTAAATAATATTCCGAATGAAAGTACCTTCTTTGCACCTCGACTGTATGAAATTTCAGCTCTCTCAATATTAGAAAGAGAGATCTTTGGCCCTTGTGTGCATGTAATAAGATTTAAATCAGAAGAGTTAAAAAATGTGATGACGCAAATAAAAGCCACACGATTTGGTTTAACTATGGGGATCCATTCTCGCATTGGTGAAAAATGTACTTACCTTGCTGAGCGTTCTCCCGCAGGAAATGTTTACGTGAATAGAAATATGATTGGTGCTATTGTTGGTGTACAGCCGTTTGGTGGTCGTGGATTATCTGGAACGGGGCCAAAGGCAGGCGGGCCTAATTATTTGAGTCGTTTGGTTGTTGATAAAAATCGACCGAAAATTAAGGTTCTAAATGAGGATGAATTTGAAGAAAAAAATCAATTGGCGAATGGGAAAGTTGGAAATGAAAATACAGAAAAAAAACTAAAATTTTTGAATCAGGGTTTCACAGAGTGGCGTTATGAATCCATTCAAAATCGAGTATCGGTTATGAGACAACTGCTAGCATGTTTGTCTAAAAACCAATCTATTTTTGATATATTTCCTAATATAGAGTCATCTATTATTAAAGCTAGCCACTTATTATTAAAAATAGAAAATGAATTAGCTTTACCAGTAGAGTTACCTGGACCGACTGGAGAGTCAAATCGATTAACTTTTGAACCACGAGGGGTGATTATTAGTTTATTTGAGCAGAAAATGAGTGCTGAAAACTGGTTGCTTAGTTTTATAACGGCACTAGTATCAGGTAATTCAATGATTGCAGTTGTGGAGAGTAAATCAGGAAATGATGAGTTAGAATATCTTGCGAATACATTTTTAACTGTAATCAACAAAATAGGGATTAATGACAAAATATTCAATTTGTTACCTTTTGATAATTTAAATACTATTTTAGAGTCTGAGTATTTGTCTGGGGTAATAGTAGATGTCAAAAGTGATTGGCAAGGTTATTTAACCCAAAAAATGGCACAACGAGAAGGCGAAATTTTACCGGTAATTTGTGAGTTAAATACCGAAAATTTATATCGTCGATTAGTGACGGAGAAAACCGTCAGTGTTGATACCACTGCTGCGGGAGGAAATACTTCATTAATGACTATGAGAGAAATTTAGTTCATTAGTTTTAAGCTTATTATATTAAGCCTATGTAACAATTTTATTGGATTACTGGTTTACTGGTTTATTGGTTTATTGTGAGGTAGATCTATATTAGAGAATAACCAAGATTTAATGAATTATTGCTATCAATGCTCTTAATTTGTTAAACTTGGGTTGTTTTCAGTAATAAGAGATCATCTTTAAATGAGTGGCGACATACCTCCCTCAGTAAGCTCAAAAAACAGCTCTGCCAAGTCTAATTTTATTAAGCTTAACTCGACTAAGCCTAGCTCTACTCAATCTAACTCTGCTAATGGCACAATAAAAAATATTCTGACTAATTTATTGGGTCGCTTAACTCAGTTATTTCGAGAAGCACCACAAGATCGTCAAGACTTAATTTCTGTTCTAAAGTCAGCGGAGGAGAATTCTCTAATTAACCCAGAGCTTCTTGCTATGATGGAAGGTGTGATACACATATCCGAATTACAAGCTCGAGATATTATGATTGCTCGACCACAAATGGTGGTGGTTAATGATGAAATGGGATTTGATGAGATGATTTCCAATATTGTGGAGTCTGGACATTCCCGTTTTCCTGTCGTGGGTGATAATCGTGATGATATTGAAGGGATTATTTTAGCTAAAGATTTGTTACAATTTAGTGCCGAGATATCCAATGCACAAAAAGAAAATAACAAACCTGTAAAATTCGCGATTAAGGATTTTTTACGCCCAGCAGCCATCATTCCAGAAAGTAAACGATTAGATACTTTATTAAAAGAATTCAGAACTAACCGTAGTCATATGGCAATAGTTGTTGATGAATACGGTTGTGTGGGTGGTCTAGTAACCATTGAAGATGTCTTAGAGCAAATTGTTGGAGAAATTGAAGATGAATATGATATTGAAGGTGATGAAGATGGAATTCAGAAAGTTGCTGAAAATGAATATATTCTAAAAGGCATTACAGAAATAGAAGAGTTTAATGATTATTTTTCAAGCCAACTAGATAATGAGGAGTATGAAACAATAGGCGGAATATTATTGCAATCCTTTGGTCGTGTCCCAGTAAAAGATGAAGGCATAGAAATTGATGATTTTAAATTTGAAATTGTAGCTGCGGATACTCGCAAAATAAAAATAATACGAGTCGCAAAAATCAATATAGCAAATCAAAAAAATAGAAAAAAGAAATAGCCGATTATGCCTTCATTTAAGTTAAATCATTTTTTAATTAAGATATTAATTGGTGCTTTGTATCCTTTAGGTTTTTCGCCAATTGATTTTTGGCCTGCTTCAGTTCTATCTTTAGCGCTTTTAGTCTATTTAATTATAAACGCTTATCAATCCGGACATTATTTAGAAACAAATGAAGAAAATATTGCCGTAAGAAAATCTGTTATTTCAACTTGTTTCTTTTGGGGGCTGGGTGCTTACGGTGTGGGCACTAGCTGGGTTTATGTCAGTATTCATAATTTTGGCAATGCTATTTTACCATTGGCAGTTATTATCACTGCGATATTTATTCTTGTATTGACTATGGTTAAAGTAGGGTTCGCCTATTTGATACATAAATTAGTTTCACTTTGTGGAAAGTTTTTTTTAATTTTGATTATTCCATTTTCTTGGGTGATTTCTGAGTTTGTTTTATCAACACTGTTTAATGGATTTCCTTGGCTCTTAGCCGGCTACAGTCAAATGGATGGACCATTATCCTCACTTGCTACATGGGTTGGTGTATATGGTGTTGGTTGGTTCTTACTTGTTATTATTTGTGCATCGGTTGTGCTAATTGACAGCCTTTTTATTTTACGGAAAATTAATTTATCGGTTGATCCTTCTCATCAGTCAGCATTAAAGTTAGCCCGAAATAAATCAATATTAACGTTATTAATAGCTATTAGTTTTCCTTTGTCAAGTTATTTGATGCAGCCTCAGCCGATCATTCATCAAGAAAAAATGAGTTTGGATGTTGCTCTAGTGCAACCAAATATTAGCCAAGAGAAAAAGTGGAAGAAAGAATATTTTTCTGAAATTATTGATACCCTCTATCAACAAACTAAAAATCATTGGGATGCTGATTTAATCGTTTGGCCAGAAGGTGCAATACCTGCATATAAGCATCAAGTGAAAGACATTTTTGCAGATATCGAACGACAATTAAAACCTACTAAGTCAAATTTGTTAACCGGTGTGCCGGTTTACGAACGAGAGAAAAAGGTGAGTTATGTCGGTTTTAGTGCCATTGGTGCTTCGTCTCAAAGCTATTATAAACAAGTTTTAGTCCCCTTTGGTGAATATGTACCGTTAGCAAACTTATTAAGAGGCGTGATCGATTTCTTTGATTTACCAATGTCAAATTTTATCCAAGGAAGCTCTAAGCAAGCAGCTATGTCTTTTGTGCAATATGATGTGATCCCCGCAATTTGTTACGAGATTGCGTATCCTAATGTTTTACAAAATATGCTTAAACAGGCGGATGAAAAATCTAATAAACCTAAGCTGATTGTGACGGTCAGTAATGATGCATGGTTTGGCGATTCTTTAGGGCCTTATCAACACATGCAAATGGCTCGAATGCGAGCTTTAGAATTAGGTATTCCGTTAATACGTTCGACTAACGATGGTATAACGGCAGTAGTTAATGCGAAAGGAGAGTTATTAGAGTCTGTTGACAGGCATTCTCAAACGACACTTCGATATTCAGTTTCTTTAAATAGTTATCAAACGTTATATCGGCAATATGGATTTTTTGGTATCTATTTAGTTATGGGTATGAGCTTTTTGTTACTTCTTATAGCTTACCGTTTCAAAAAAATAAGCTAAAAGGAGCCTATTATTTTAGATCTGGAATTGCTACGTGAAATGAGAACACCTCCTAATTGGTATTTTAGGGATCTCTGGAATGTTACATTGCCAAAAATGGGAAAAACGCATAGCAAAATTAGAATATATTGTGACTAGTTAAAGGCATGTATTTTGTTGCAGTGCATGGTTTTTTTAATATATTCTAGTTTGAATGGATTAAAGTGAAGTGATTAACTGATATCCAGAGGTCTTTTTTGATTGGCTAATGATCGGCTGAGACTACTTAAATATTGGAGTTTTATTGAAAAGCCTATGTATTATCATTGTCTTTATCATAGGTTTTTTTGTTTGATTTTTAATCAATTTTGGAACTCAGATCAATATTTTTTCTATTTATGAGTGACAAGTATGGCAGATAGCCATTAGTATTAACTCACTGTTGTTATTTCATTCCTAATAAATCATATAAATTAACAATATAATCCAAAGATTCAACCAACAAAAAGGCTTTTGTAGGATAAATCATGTTAGAAAACTATCTACCGATACTCGTTTTCATTGCTATAGGTCTTGGCTTTGGCGCATTCCTTGAAATTGTAGGTTTTTTAGCTTCTCCCAGTAAAGAAAACCATGATAAGACTCTTTCGTTTGAATGTGGTTTTGATGCATTTGATGATGCTCGTCAAAAATTTGATATTCGTTTTTATCTTGTCGCCATCCTTTTTATCATATTTGATTTGGAAGTGGCATTCCTGTTTCCATGGGCGGTTGTATTTCAAGAGTTAAGTTGGTTTGCAATAGGTGCGATGGGGATCTTTTTAGGACTACTGGTTGTTGGCTTTATCTATGAGTGGAAAAAAGGAGCGTTAGAATGGGAGTAGATCTTGGAATAGATACGACTAGGCTGATTCCACCAACGCTTCCCGAATTAGAAAGTGCACTTAATGAAGAAGCGGGGGGCGTTAAGCAATCTGGTAAAGGCTACTTAGTTACTGGCGTCGACACTTTGGTTAACTGGGCAAGAACCGGTTCAATGTGGCCAATGACTTTTGGTTTGGCTTGTTGTGCTGTAGAGATGATGCAAGCGGGTGCTTCGCGTTATGATTTCGATCGCTTTGGTGTTGTTTTTAGACCTAGTCCGCGCCAATCAGACGTCATGATTGTTGCTGGAACGCTAACCAATAAAATGGCACCTGCATTGCGTCGAGTTTATGATCAAATGCCAGAACCTAAATGGGTTATTTCAATGGGATCTTGCGCTAATGGTGGAGGTTATTATCATTATTCCTATGCCGTGGTGAGAGGTTGTGATCGAATTGTTCCTGTAGATATTTACGTTCCTGGATGCCCACCAACTGCCGAAGCTTTGATGTATGGCGTAATTCAACTTCAAAACAAAATTAAAAGAACCAATACCATCATGAGAAAGGTTTAATTAAATGGCTCTTGCGATAGATTCAAAAATAGCCAATCTTAAAGCGAAGGTTGATGAGCATTTAAGTGGGCAGGTTGAGTCGAGTCATTTATTTCAATCGACTTTTTCATCAGATGAACTGACTTTAGAAGTATCGACAGAAAATCTAATTAATGTGTTTAAAACATTAAGAGATCATGATGATTTTCAATTTGAACAGTTGATTGATGTCGCTGGAGTAGATTACCTAACCTATGGACAAGATGAATGGTCAACGGATGGTGCTTCTTCATCTGGTTTTGAAAGAGGGCGAAATACTCAAAATAAATCTTCAAAAGTTTGGGCTAAACCAAGATTTGCAGTTGTATATCATTTGTTATCTGTCACTTTAAATCACAGAATTAGAGTCAAAGTTTTTGTTGAAGAAGATAGCATGCGTATTCCGAGTGTTGTAGAGCTATGGAGCACTGCGAATTGGTTTGAGCGTGAAGCCTTTGATTTATTTGGTTTATTATTTGAAGGTCATCCTGATCTAAGACGAATATTAACAGATTATGGTTTTATTGGTCACCCATTCCGTAAGGACTTCCCGGTTATAGGTGAGCTAGAAATGCGCTTTGATGAAGAATCTGGTCAATGTATCTATGAACCTGTGACTATAGAAGAAAGAATATTAGTACCTAGAGTTATTCGATAAAGAGTACTCGTGATAAGAATTAAAAAATACTAGAAGTAAACAATTAATCTAAACAACGATTACAACTGAAACAAGTCAATCTGAAATAAGTGAACCGAAAGACAATTTTATGGCTGAAATAGAACATTACACCTTAAATTTTGGACCTCAGCATCCTGCTGCGCATGGTGTACTTCGCATGATTCTTGAAATGGATGGTGAAGTCATTGAAAGAGCTGATCCGCATATAGGACTGCTACATAGAGGCACCGAAAAATTAGCGGAGATTAAACCCTATAATCAAAGTATCGGTTATATGGATCGTTTAGATTACGTTTCAATGATGTGTAATGAACATGCCTATGTATTAGCAATCGAAAAATTATTAGGGATTGAAGCACCGATTCGAGCGCAGTATATTCGAGTGATGTTTTCTGAAGTCACACGAATACTGAATCATTTAATGTGGCTAGGAGCGCATGGATTAGATGTTGGTGCGATGACTATGTTTCTTTATTGCTTTAGAGATCGCGAGCCATTGATGGATGCATACGAAGCAGTGTCAGGTACTCGAATGCATGCAACATATTTCAGACCGGGTGGCGTTTATCGAGACCTGCCAGACACGATGCCTCAATATGATAAATCACCTTGGCGAAACGATAAAAAATTAAAGGAACTGAATGAAAATAGACAAGGCTCTTTACTTGATTTTTTAGAAGATTTTACAAATCAGTTTGTTCATTCTGTTGATGAATATGAGTCTTTGTTAACAGAAAATCGGATCTGGAAGCAGCGGTTAGTTGGTATAGGTGTGGTATCTCCAGAAAGAGCTTTTCAAATGGGATTAACTGGGCCAATGCTTCGAGGTTCAGGCATCGCTTGGGATCTCCGTAAAAAACAACCCTATGACGTTTACGACAAAATGGACTTTGATATTCCAGTTGGCAGAAATGGCGATAGTTACGATCGTTATTTAGTTCGTGTAGAAGAAATGCGCCAATCGAATCGAATTATTCAGCAATGTATTAAATGGTTAAAAGAAAATGACGGCCCTGTTATTCATCGCGATCATAAAATTACGCCTCCCAGTCGATCGGATGTTAAAGAAAATATGGAATCATTAATTCACCACTTTAAACATTTTACAGAGGGTTATTGTGTTCCAGAAGGCGAAGCTTATGCTGCTGTAGAGCACCCAAAAGGTGAGTTTGGGATTTATATGGTGTCAGATGGAGCGAATAAGCCTTACCGAGTGAAAATCAGGGCACCTGGATTTCCTCATATGGCCGCTATGAATGAAATGGCAAAAGGGCATATGTTAGCGGATGTGGTGACAATCATAGGAACTATGGATGTTGTTTTTGGGGAGATTGATCGCTAATGACTGATTTTAATTATGACAAATCTCTACATTTAAAAGATTTAATCCCTGATTCAGAAATAAAGGATATCGAAGTTTGGATTAAAAAATACCCAAGTAACAGAAAACGTCCTCCAATAATGCCGACGCTAAAAATAGTTCAAGAATATAATGGTAATTATTTAACCACGGAAATGATGCAAGCTGTGGCGGAATATTTGGATGTACCACATGTAGCTGTGTACGAAGTAGCCACTTTTTATTCTATGTTTAATCTTAATAAAATGGGCAAACATGTTTTGTCAGTTTGTACTAATATTTCTTGTTCACTACGTGGTTCAGATAAAGTCGTGCAACATTTAGAAGATCGATTAAATATCAAATTAGGTGAAACAACAGAAGATGGATTGTTTTCTATTAAAGAAGTGGAGTGTATGGCTGCTTGTGGCGGAGCACCAATGTTAGAAGTTGATAAAATCTACCATGAAAATTTAACCCCAGAAAAAATTGACAAAATTCTTTCCAATATAGCCTCAATCAACCTGTCAGAACAAAAAATAGAAGGTAAAGTAAAAGCTAAAAGAAAAAAGAAAAAAGAAATTAAACCTGAACCTATTATTCACTTAACACGGCCTAAGCCATTAATTAAAAAAACTGGGTTCAGTATTGAAAAAGAGCTTGAAAGTATTGAAAAAAAAATTGAAAAGGATTTAAAGGCAAGTTCAAATAAAACCGATTCAAGTAAAGTGTCTATAACAGATGAAGTGATAAAAAAAACGTCAACAAAAAAAGAAGCTGTTGAGGGAAAAAACCTAAAAGAAGAGCATACAGAAAATAGTGATGAACCAACGCGGAAAGATGAAGGCAGTATGTCTAGTTTGGAACGAGCGATGCTAAGGAGTTCAAACAATGGCGAATGAAGTCTGCTTTAGAACACTGGAACAAGATACACCTTGGTCATTAGAAGCTTATGAAAGCATGGGTGGGTATTCGAGTTTAAAAAAAATCGCCAGTGGTGAATTAGATTTTGAAAAAATTATTGATGAACTTAAATTGTCAGCATTACGGGGGCGTGGGGGCGCTGGATTTCCTACCGGTTTAAAATGGAGCTTTATGCCTAGAAATATGCCGGGGCAAAAGTATGTTGTATGTAATTCCGATGAAGGTGAACCAGGAACTTTTAAAGATAGAGATATATTACGATATAACCCACATCAATTGATTGAAGGAATGGCAATTGCTGGTTATGTGATGAATGCAACGGTTGGTTATAATTATATGCGTGGTGAATTTTATGAACCATTTGATCGTATGGAGCAGGCGCTAAAAGAAGCTAGAGAAAAAAGTTACATCGGAGAGAATATATTAGGTGCTGGCTTTGATTTTGAATTGCACAACCATTTAGGTGGTGGAGCCTATATTTGTGGTGAAGAAACCGCATTAATAGAATCTTTAGAAGGGAAAAAAGGGCAACCAAGATTTAAACCACCATTCCCAGCAAATTATGGTGTGTTTGGCAGGCCAACCAATGTAAATAATACTGAAAGTTATGCTTCTGTACCGGCTATTTTAGAAAATGGTGGTCAGTGGTTTTTGGATTTGGGTAAGCCTAATAATGGTGGGACTAAAATATTTTCTGTGTCTGGACATGTTAACAATCCAGGAAATTTTGAAATTAATTTGGGTACACCATTTTCAGAATTGTTGGAAACCGCGGGTGGTGTTTTAGGCGGAAATAAATTGAAAGCGGTTATCCCTGGAGGTTCTTCATCGCCTATATTAACGGCCGAAGAAGTGATGGCAATTACCATGGATTATGATGCGATTGGAAAAGCGGGTTCAATGCTTGGCTCAGGCGCCGTGATGGTGATGGATGAGTCAACTTGTATTGTCGAGCTTGCGGTACGTGTAGCACATTTTTATTATGAAGAGTCATGTGGGCAATGTTCTCCTTGCCGTGAAGGAACGGGGTGGATGTATCGTGTCATTAAGCGGATACATTCTGGAGAAGGGAAAGCGGAAGATATAGAAAATCTTGAACGTGTTGCCGGCAATATTATGGGGCGCACAATTTGTGCTTTAGGTGATGCTGCTGCAATGCCAGTTAAAGGTTTCTTGCGCGCATTTAGGCATGAATTTGAATATATGATTGAGCACAAAAGAAGCTCAGTTAAGTCTGCTTAAAAAATTAAAACAATAATTGTTCAAGTTTAGTTAAGTCACGTCGTTCGTCAAAGGGTATATAGAAGATAGAATGGACAAAGTAAATATAGAAATAGATGGTAAAAAAATCGAAGCTGACGTTGGCTCAATGATTATTGAGGTCGCTGATCAAGCAGATATTTATATTCCAAGATTTTGCTACCATAAAAAACTGTCTGTCGCGGCTAACTGTAGAATGTGTATGGTCGATGTGACTAGCTTACCAAAGGCTGTACCTGCGTGTGCTACGCCTGTTGCCGATGGTATGGTGGTGAAAACTCAATCAAGCCGGGCGCTAGACGCACAAAAGTCGGTGATGGAGTTTTTGTTAATTAACCATCCTCTTGATTGCCCTGTTTGCGATCAAGGTGGTGAATGTGAACTTCAGGATTTATCTGTTGGCTATGGCGAAGACGTTAGTCGATACTCTGAAGGTAAACGAGTTGTAAAAGATAAAGATTTAGGCCCTTTAATTGCAACGGATATGACTCGCTGTATTCATTGTACTCGTTGTGTGAGATTTGGTCAGGAAGTTGTTGGTTTAAGAGAGTTAGGAGCGACAGGGCGAGGCGAGCATGTAGAGATTGGCACTTATATTGAGTCTACGATGGATTCGGAAGTTTCTGCCAATATTATTGACTTGTGTCCGGTAGGTGCGTTAACAGCTAAACCTTCTCGTTATAAAGCGAGAGCTTGGGAGTTAAGAGAGTCGGCATCCATTGCGGCACATGACTGTTTAGGATCTAACATTTCTATCCATCAAAGACGAAACGAAATTATTAGAGTGGTTCCTAGAGAGAATGAATCTATCAATGAAGTATGGCTTTCGGATAGAGATCGTTTCTCCTACCAAGCACTTACAGAAGGTGAAAGGTTACTTAAACCAAGAATCAAAAAAAATGGTGAATGGCAAGAAACCGACTGGCAAACGGCTTTAAATTTTGCTGCAAATGAAATGAAACGTATCATTGGCGCATCAAATGGCGATGCTTTCGGAGCGCTAATTGGAAACAACTCAACTCTAGAAGAAAGTTTTTTAGCGCAAAAAATATTGCGTGGTTTAGGTTGTGACAATATTGATTTTAGAATGCGTCGACGAGATTTTTCTGGTGATGCAATGGGTAATATTCGCTCAGGTTTAAATTTCCCAATGCAAGATCTTGATGATATGGATGCAATATTATTGATTGCAGGTGATTTAAGACACGAGCAACCATTAACAGCATTAAGAGTTAGAAAGTCAACAGGGTTTGGTGATGTTATGGCAATCAACCCGTTTGATGGAGAATATAATTTTAGGCTCAGCATTGAATTACAGCCGGAACCTCACTTGCTAGCACAAGAATTGTCTAGTGTTTTAAAAGCTTCGATTGATTTAAAAGGTGATTCATATTCTCCTCCCGCTGATTTAAAAGAATGGTTGATTAAAACGAGTTTTGATAAAAATCACACACAAATTGCAAATAAACTTAACAAGAGTGAAAGCGCTAGTATTTTATTGGGCGTTTATGTTCAAGAGCATCCACAAGCTGAAATTATTAATTGGTTAGCTGAACAAATTGCAGAAATGACCAATTCTCAGTGGGGGTATATGACTCAGGGATGTAATGCGGCAGGTAACAAACTGGCAGGGGCTATTCCAAATCATGTTGAAGTGAGTGGTCGAGCAACGGATGGTAAAAATGCAAAGCAAATGATTCAAGAAGGTTTAAAAGGTTACTTGATTCATAACTGTGAACCGGACATAGAAAGCATTTGGGCTGATAAAGCGTTGCAGAGCTTTAAAAATGCTGAATGTGTCATTGCTTTAACATCTTATGCTGATGGGCGCATTTCAGAATATGCAAATGTGATGCTACCTATAGCCGGTTGTTATGAAACCCCAGGTACCTATATTAATATTGAAGGCCGTTGGCAGTCATTTTCTTCAGCTGTCTCTGCTCCGGGTGAAACTCGTCCAGCATGGAAAGTTTTGCGTGTGTTAGGTAATATTTTAGAGTTAAAAGATTTTGAATATGAATCATCTAATCAAATTTGTGATGAGCTAAAGGAAAAATTTGAGCAAGTAGGAGAAAAGAAAGTTGCAAGAAAAACACCTGTGCCTTTAAACGTTGCAAATGAACTGGAAACAAAGAGAGACTCTCTTGGATTATACAATGCCGATCCTATGGTAAGAAGAGCAAAGGCTTTACAGAGAACGTCCACCGCATCCACTCATCACATTAGTATCTCGAGGGTGAAAACATGAATGAGATCGATTTAGTTGAATGGGCAATGACTCTTGTTTGGATTTTGGCAAAAATTATCATGATTATTTTGCCATTAGTTTTAGCTGTTGCTTATGCGACCTATGCTGAAAGAAAATTGATTGGTTATATGCAGTTGAGATTGGGACCAAATCGAGTTGGACCTAAAGGTTGGTTACAACCAATTGCAGATACCGTTAAATTAATTATGAAAGAAATTGTTGTACCACAAGGCTCAAGCAAAGTCTTATTTCTAGTCGCACCCGTACTATTTATAGGTCCTTCTTTTGCTGCTTGGGCGGTTATTCCATTTGATGCCGGATTAGTTCTAGCAGATGTTGATTTAGGATTACTTTATATTTTAGCGATGACATCGATTGGTGTTTACGGAGTCATCATTGCGGGTTGGGCATCGAACTCTAAATATGCTTTTCTTGGTGCAATGCGATCGGCGGCACAAATTGTTTCTTACGAGTTAGCGATGGGATTTGCATTGGTGGGTGTTTTAATGTGTGCACAATCAACCAATTTAGGCGAAATTGTCATGTCGCAGTCTGGCGGTTTCACTCAGTGGTATTGGATACCGCTCTTCCCATTGTTAGTTGTTTATTGGATATCGGGCGTTGCAGAAACCAATCGTGCACCATTTGATATGGCCGAGGGTGAATCAGAAATTGTGGCAGGTTTTCACGTTGAATATGGCGGAATGGCTTTTTCATTATTCTTTCTAGCTGAATATGCCAACATGATTTTGGTTTCCTTTTTAACCGCTATATTATTTTTTGGAGGGTGGTTATCACCCTTTGAAGGTTGGGGACTTCTTGGAGAACTGACTGCATGGATACCTGGAACCTTATGGTTATTAATTAAAGCATCCTTTTTCCTCTTTATGTTATTTTGGTTACGAGCAACATTTCCAAGATTTCGTTATGACCAAGTGATGCGGTTAGGTTGGAAAATATTTATTCCGGTGACATTAATTTGGCTTCCAGTTGTGGCCATATGGATCAAGCTTAATGTTTGGCCATTTAATTAAATTCTAAGAAATGTCTTCTGGCATATGGAAAGATACCATTAAATTATGAGTGAGAAAATTAAAAGATTTTTGAATAGTTTTTTGCTTTTAGAGCTTCTTAAAGGTCTATCTGTGACCGGGAAAAACATGTTCCGTAAAAAGGTTACTATTCAATACCCAGAAGAAAGAACACCGCAATCGCCAAGGTTTAGAGGCATACATGCGCTTCGTAGTTATCCAAATGGTGAAGAGCGATGTATAGCATGTAAACTTTGCGAGGCTGTTTGTCCAGCCGCCGCAATCACCATTGATGCGGGTGTAAGAGAAAGTGATGGTTCAAGGCGAACCACTAAGTATGAAATAGATTTATTTAAATGCATTTTTTGTGGGTTTTGTGTTGAGTCTTGCCCTGTAGATTCTATTGTTGAAACTCGGGTGTTTGATTATCATTTTGAAGAGCAAGGCGCACAAATTATGACCAAAGAAAAATTGTTAGAAATTGGTCACGTTTATGAAGCACAATTAGCAGAAGATATTGAAGCGGATGCCAAATATAGATAGAAAAGACTTGGTGTTTTTAAATTTTTATAAAGTTAGAACATAAAATTAATAGAGAAAAATAAATGGGTTTTCAAGTAATTGTTTTTTATTCCTTTGCCGCGTGGTTGATTTTTTCAGCTTTAATGGTGATCAGCAGTAAAAACTCAGTGAAAGCTGCTTTATTTTTAGTATTAACTTTCGCTTGTGCGTCAGCTATTTGGTTGTTATTGGAAGCTGAATTTTTAGCATTGAGTCTTGTCGTTGTTTACGTTGGCGCAGTCATGGTTTTATTGTTATTTGTCGTGATGATGATGGATGTTGATTACGCTGCACTACGACAAGGTTTTGTAAAGAAACTTCCGCTGGCAATTATTATATCTTTCGTATTTTTCGGATTACTATTTTCCTTTATTACTCATGGTGATTTTAATAGTGATGCGTATCCTTTACCTGCACCACATCCTGAAGGTTATTCAAATATAAAAGAGTTAGGTCGAATTCTTTATACCGAATATGTGATAGCTTTTGAAATCGCGGCAATTATTTTATTGGTGGCGATAATTTCTGCAATTGCATTAACCTTTAGAGGTCGAAAACATCGAAAGACTCAGGTAATTAGCGAGCAGCTAATGGCTACTAAGAAAAACCGATTAAAGATAGTAAAAATGGATGCTGAGATTAATGCTTCAGAAAAAATTGCTGAACAAAATTATACTGATAAAGAAGGAGATACTCAATGATTGGATTATCTGACTACCTTCTTCTAAGTGCGATTTTATTTTCGATCAGTGTTGCGGGTATTATCATTAATCGAAAAAATGTAATTACTTTATTAATGTGTATCGAGTTAATGTTGTTGGCGGTCAATACAAATTTCATTGCATTTTCACATTTTTTACATGATACCACTGGTCAAATTTTTGTATTTTTTATATTGACTGTAGCCGCAGCTGAGGCTGCTATTGGTTTGGCGATTATCGTTGTTTTATTTAGAAATAAAGCAACGATTGATGTCGAAAAACTAAATCAGTTAAAAGGCTAAATCAGTTTAAAGGCAAATTAGTTTAAAGGAAAGTATCGACTTATTATGATGATTCAAAATCAACTTCTCGCTATCGTCTTACTACCATTGCTCGCTGCATTAGTCGTAGGTCTTTCGGGTTCAAATATGCCACGAGTTTGGGCGCATCGCATCACGATTTTTGCTGTTGCTATGTCATGTATTTTATCTATTGGCGTAGCAATCGATCAGTTAACCGATCAGGCATTTCCTTTAAACTACAACCTATATACATGGGCGCAGTTTGGTAGTTTTAGTATGCATGTTGGTTTTATGATTGATGATTTAACCGCAACGATGATGTCTGTAGTGACTTTTGTTTCTTTGATGGTTCATATTTATACCGTTGGGTATATGAAAACTGATCCAGGTTATCAACGTTTTTTTTCCTATATCTCATTGTTTACCTTTGCGATGCTGACTTTAGTGATGTCTAACAATTTTATGCAATTGTTTTTTGGATGGGAAGCGGTAGGATTAGTGTCTTATCTATTGATTGGTTTTTGGTACAAAAAACCAACGGCCATTTTTGCAAACTTAAAAGCATTTTTAGTTAATCGAGTTGGTGATTTTGGTTTTCTTTTAGGTATCGCCGGCGTTTATATGGTTTTTGGAACGTTAGATTATGCAGAGGTTTTTGAACAAGTTAATAATGGTTATACTGATTTATTGATCCCAATTTTTGATGACCTCTTTTGGTCGGTTACAACTTTTTTATGCATTGGTTTGTTTATTGGAGCAATGGGAAAATCAGCACAAGTTCCTTTACATGTTTGGCTACCTGATTCGATGGAAGGACCAACGCCTATTTCTGCATTAATTCACGCGGCAACCATGGTGACTGCAGGCGTTTTCATGGTGGCACGTATGTCTCCATTATTTGAGCAATCCGAAATAGCGCTTAACTTTATATTGATCATCGGCGGAACCACCGCATTATTTATGGGCTTTTTGGGCGTTATCCAAAATGATATAAAAAGAGTGATTGCTTACTCAACCTTATCTCAACTCGGTTACATGGTTGTGGCGTTGGGCGCATCTGCGTACTCAGTAGCAATCTTCCATTTAGTCACTCACGCCTTTTTTAAAGCGCTGTTATTTTTAGGTGCAGGTTCAGTTATTATAGCAATGCATCACGAGCAAGATATGCGAAAAATGGGGAACCTAAAAAAATATTTACCTTACACTTACTTCACCATGTTAATCGGCACTTTAGCGCTAATAGGTACGCCTTTCTTTTCAGGCTTTTATTCTAAAGATGCGATTATAGAGTCCGTACAATTCTCGCAGTTGTGGGCATCCGGTTACGCTTATATATGCGTACTAATAGGCGTGTTTTTTACAGCTCTATATAGTTTTAGATTATTTTTTATGGTGTTTCATACCACTGAAAGAATGGATGATGAAACTAAATCTCATTTAAAAGAGCCTCCAGCGGTTGTAATAGGGCCTTTAATTGCATTAGCGATCCCCTCACTTTTCATTGGCTATTTATTAGCGCCGAGTATTTTATCTGGAGAGTATTTTGACGGTGCAATTCAGGTAGCTGAGCAACACAATTCAATTTCAGGAATTGTTGAGCACTATCAACATCCATTTTCGCTGGCTCTGGGTTCTGTTTCTCATTGGCCTTTGTGGTTAGCAATTGCTGGAGTGTTCACTGCCTACATGGTCGTTGTGAAAAAACCTGAGCTAGCCACGAAAACAAGAAAACTTTTAGGGCCGCTTAATCACGTTTTAGAAAATAATTACTATTTTGACAAAATTTACATTAACTATTTTTCTGCCGGTGGCGTTGGTTTAGGACATCGTTTTTGGAAGTGGATTGATGTAGGGATAATTGATGGCATTATGGTGAATGGGACTGCAGGTTTGGTTACTAGTATATCTGAAAAAATTCGAAATATTCAAACAGGATATTTATATCATTACGTTTTGGTTATGGTGCTTGGGCTGTTAACTCTTTTAGGCTGGCTATATTGGTCTGCACTGAATCATTAAATCACCCCTAATTGAATTAAAAATAAAAAAAATTATAAAGAAACTCATAAGAGTTTGATATAAGGAAAGATAAAGATAAAATGCTAAATAATATCCCTATTCTTAGTTTATTGATCTGGTTGCCTATTATTGGAGCCGGTATTATTGTTTTTGGAGCAGGTCAAAAGCATAAACAAGCGGCTCAGTGGATTGCATTAATTGTTGCGATGGCGACTTTTATTTTGAGTTTATTGGCTCTAAATGATTTTGATTCTAGTCGATATTATTTACAATTTTTAGAAGATAAGTCTTGGATCTCATCATTAAATATTCGTTATTCTCTCGGTGTTGATGGAATTTCTTTACCTTTAATTGTATTAACCTCTTTAATGACTGTCATCGTTATTATTTCTAGTTGGAACAAAATAAAATTAAGAGTTTCACATTATTTAGCAGCATTTTTAGCCATGTGTGGGTTGATGAATGGTGTTTTTGCCGCTACTGATGCCATTCTTTTTTATGTGATGTGGGAAGCAATGTTAGTCCCCATGTTTCTTATTATCGGTATTTGGGGGGGGGCTAATCGAATTTATGCAACATTAAAATTCTTTATCTATACATTTTTTGGCTCGGTATTTTTATTGATAGCACTTATTTATTTGGGAATTCAAACTGGGGGTGATACATCCGGTATCAATTTTAATATTTTCGATATGCATAGTTTAGTGATTGATGCGGAAACTCAAAAACTACTCTTTTTTGCTTTTTTAATCGCCTTTGCTATCAAGGTACCTATGTGGCCTGTTCATACTTGGCTTCCCGATGCTCACGTTCAAGCACCAACCGGTGGCAGTGTCATCTTAGCGGCTATCATGTTAAAAATGGGTACCTACGGATTTCTTCGTTTTATGATACCCATCGTTCCGGATGCTTCTTTAGAAATGGCAAATGTTATGATTGTTCTGTCGTTGATCGCAGTTGCTTATATCGGCTTTGTTGCGCTAGCTCAAACGGATATGAAAAAATTGATCGCCTATTCATCTATCGCTCATATGGGGTTTGTAACACTTGGCCTTTTTCTTAGTTTTTCATTAGTTGCTAATAACCATGTGGAAGCCGCCGTGATGGGAATTCAAGGTGCGTTAATTCAAATGATTTCCCATGGTTTTATTTCGGGAGCGCTGTTTTTATGTATTGGTGTTCTTTATGAGCGAATGCATTCAAGGGAAATAGGTGACTATGGTGGTGTCGTTAATGTGATGCCAAAATTTGCCATGTATTTTATGTTATTTTCCATGGCAAATGCTGGTTTACCTGGCACTTCTGGTTTCGTTGGTGAGTTCATGGTAATCCTAGCGAGTTTTCAAGTGAGCTTTTGGATTGCCTCTATCGCTGGTTTAACGCTAATCTTAGCTGCCGCATATACCTTATGGATGTACAAGAGGGTAATGTTTGGTGATGTTAGTAATGATAAAATTTTAGCTATGGCTGATATTGATTTAAGAGAAAAAATCGTTTTAATTACTCTTGCTCTATTGGTTCTTCTTTTTGGTTTATGGCCTGCACCGTTGCTAGATATCATGCAACCTAGCGTACAACATTTGATTGATTGTAATCTGGTTTCAAAACTTTCTCCTGAAGGAATGTGTTCCTAATGACCGATCCTATTAACTATTCGAGCATAGCCTCTGAAATATTTTTAATCATTGCCATTTGTTGCATTATAATTGTTGATTTATTTCAGCGCGATAAAGAAAGAAAATTAACTTTTATATTAACTGAGTTATCTTTAGTTATATTATTTCTTATTGGTGCTCAAAATCTTGAAATAGCTAGCCAAATTTCATTTAGTAAGCACTGGGTAATTGATTTGTTAGCAGTTGTTTTAAAACTCTCAATTTACGTTACAGCCTTTATTTCTCTTTTATATGCTAGACCTTTTATTCGAGAAAGAAATCTTATGAGAGGTGAATATTATTTGCTAACGCTCTTTTCAGTTTTGGGCATGATGATTATGGTTTCATCCAATAGTTTTTTAACTGTTTACTTAGGTTTAGAGCTTTTGTCTTTATCACTTTATGCTTTAGTTGCTTTACAACGTGACTCTAATTTGGCTTCAGAAGCTGCTGTGAAATATTTTGTTATGGGTGGTCTCGCCTCAGGCTTTTTACTCTATGGTACCTCGTTAGTTTATGGTGTTACAGGTACTGTTATTTTCTCTGATGTTGCAACTTATTTGAGTGTGAACGACGCAAACTTAATGTTGAAGTTGGGTTTAGTTTTTATCATTGTTGGTGTTGCTTTTAAGTTTGGCGCAGTTCCTTTTCATATGTGGCTACCGGATATTTATCACGGCTCACCGAGTTCAATTACGGCATATATTTCTAGCGTACCTAAAATTGCTGCATTTGGTATGGCGATCAGAATCTTTATGGGAGCTTTTGGTGAAAATACAGAAGACTGGGCTCCAATGTTAACTATTGTTGCTTTATTATCTATTGTGTTGGGTAATATTATTGCATTAGTACAAACGAATTTAAAACGAATGTTATCTTATTCTGCGATAGCACATATCGGTTATTTTCTATTAGGTTTGTCAGTTGGTCATTCAGAGGCCTATTCAGCATCAATGTTCTATATTATCGTTTATGCAATTATGACGCTTGCGGGTTTTGGTATTATTATTTTTCTTAGTGGTGGTAACAAAGACTACCAACAAATTTCTGATTTGCGAGGAATGGGGCGCTTTCACCCTTGGTATGCGTTAATGTTTACTGTTGTTATGATTTCAATGGCAGGCATTCCACCATTTATTGGTTTTTGGCCAAAGTTAGAAATATTCAGAGTCCTAGTTAGCCATGGTTTTATTCTGGAGGCTTTGATTGCGGTAGTCTTTTCTGTTGTTGGTTTAGTTTATTATCTAAAAGTCGTAAAAGAAATATTTTTTGTTGATGCAGACGAAACACCGAATGTTTCTAATAGTCGCTCTTTGAAAATAGCTTTGAGTATTAATTGCTTATTACTGATTATCTTTGGTTTTATGCCAGATGGAATTTACCAACTTTGTATTTCTGCATTCCAAAGTATCTGAGTGTTCATAAGTTAGGGCTTTAAATGGATTGGTTACAAACAACATTTCAAGAATATTTTAGTAAAGACGGATTTATTCAAGAATATTTACCGTTTATTGCTGAAAGCAAAGTTATACAAGCAATTTTGCTTTTTTTATTAGGGTATTTATTTTCTAAAATTATTGAAACATTGATCAACCGCATTCAGAAGCATGCAACTAAACGAACTTCTACGCCAATTGACGATCATCTATTCGAAGAAATAAAACGACCCGTAAAAACATCCATATTATTACTTAGTTTTCGTTTAGCTTTTGCCAGATTACAAATATTTTCTGACCAATTAAGCATTCTTGATTCAATATTGTTAAGCATAGCAATTTTCTATTGGCTTCGCTTTATCATCAAAAGTTCTCATTTTATTCTCCATTATCTAAGTGGTCATAAAGGTAAAGTAAAGATAGTTCAAAAGCATACTTTACCTTTGTTTGATAACCTTGCGGCTGTTATTTTTTATGGTTTGGGTGTTTACTTTTTTCTAATTGCATGGAATATCAACATTTCTGCTTGGATCGCATCGGCCGGTATACTTGGATTAGCGCTTAGTTTTGCTGCCAAAGATACACTAGCAAATTTATTTGCAGGCGTTTTTATTTTAGCAGATAGTCCTTATAAGCTTGGTCATTTTATAGTCTTAGATACTGGGGAGCGAGGTGAAGTGACTCATATCGGTATCAGAAGTACAAGAATACTTACGCGTGATGATGTCGAAATCACCGTTCCAAATGCAATAATGGGCAATACAAAAATAACCAATGAAACCGCAGGGCCGCATAAAAAATATAGGATTAGAATACAGGTCTCAGCAGCTTATGGAGAGTCTGTCGAAAAGGTTCGCAAGTCTTTACTAGAAGTTGCAGAAAGTGCAAATAACATAGAAAGATTACCTGAACCGAGAGTAAGGTTTAGAACTTTTGGTGACTCTGGATTAAATTTTGAGCTATTGGTTTGGGTGGCCGAGCCCGTTTTAAGAGGAAGCGTGAGCGACTCTTTGAATGAAGCGGTATACAACAAGTTCATTGAAAATGAAATCGAAATTCCCTATCCTAAACGTGATATCTATCTATATCAAAAATCCTGAGTTTGTATAATAATATTCCTTAACTCTAGAGGATCAAAAATATTACTAGGAGTAATAACTAATGTCACACGGCGCAGATACGACTAAATCCATTCTTTTTGCTCTGGTTGCTAATTTTTTGATTGCTATAGCAAAATTTGTAGCCGCTTATATTACTAAATCTGGCTCTATGCTTGCTGAAGCGATTCATTCTGTTGTGGATACTAGCAATCAAGTATTATTATTAATGGGTCTTAAACACTCAAAGATGCCACCGACGGATGAGCATCCATTAGGGCATGGGAAGTCGATTTATTTTTGGTCGTTTATTGTTGCTTTAATTTTATTTTCTCTTGGAGGTGTTTACGCGATTTATGAAGGCATTCATAAGATGCAAAATCCTCAGCCAATAAATGCACCATTGATTGCGATAGGTGTTTTAGTTTTTTCTATTGTTGCAGAAGGATTCTCGTTATGGGGTTGTATTAGGGAAATTAATAAAGTTAGGTATAACCGTAGTTTCAGCAAATGGTTTCGTGAGAGCCGACAAAGTGAATTGTTAGTTGTTTTTGGTGAAGACATCGCTGCGATTTCTGGTTTAGTCTTTGCTTTAATAGCTATTATTTTAACTATGGTGACAGGCGATCCAATTTATGATGCTATTGGAACTTTAGTGATAGGTATTTTATTAGTTATTATTGCCATATTTTTGGGGAAAGAAGTAAAAGATTTATTAATTGGACAAGGTGTTGAGCCTCATATTCGACAGGAAATGATGGATACTCTGACCGCAAATAATAAAATTGAAAAAATATTTAATTTACTTTCATTACAAATGGGTGACGATGTGATGGTTGCAATAAAAGCAAAAATGGTTGAAACAAATTCGGCAACAAAGATTATTGATGATATAAATGAATGTGAAGTTGAATTCAAGCTCAAATATCCTCAAGTTAAATGGTTATTTTTTGAGCCTGACAATAAAGACTGAAATATGAAATTTAATTTTTTCAGTAGTATTCTAATCCTCCTCTTGGGAATGGCACCAAGAAATGTTGTCTTAGCGGAAGAGCAAAGCAAAAGTACGGAAAGTAATTGGGAGCTAGGTTTTGGTATTGGTGGGCTCAACGTTGCTCACTATATTGGCGCTAATGATTCAAGAAAAATAGCTATTCCTATACCTTATGTAAAATATCAAGGTGATTTTATTAAGGCGGATAGACGTGGTGTAAGAGGTGTTTTTTGGAAAAACGAAAAAATTGAAATTAATATGAGTTTTGATTTATCTTTACCCGTTGAGAGTAAAGATAATAGAGCTCGGGTAGGGATGCCAGATTTAGAACTCGGGATAGAATTTGGACCAGCACTTGAATATAGCATTTTTGAAAGTAATAGCAAAAATAAATCCTTAACTTTCAAATGGCCAATCAGGGCGGCATTTGAAATAGGTAAAAACGGCCCTGAATATTATGGTTGGATTACTTCTCCTAAAATTCAATTTGAAAGGCAGTTTACTAATTGGAAGTGGCGTAGCTATTTATCAATAGAGTTTGCTGATCAAGACTACCAATCATACTTTTATGATGTTGACGATGTTTTTGTTACAGAGACAAGAAATTTTTATAAATCTAAATCAGGGATATTTGATTATTCCGTGGGATCAAGTGTGAGCAAGAGAGTTGAACAATGGTTTTTTGGTGGTTTTATTAATTATGTGAACCTTAATATCTCTGAGAATGTAAACAGTCCTCTTGTTAAGGAAAAGCAAAATATAAATTTTGGTGCTTTTCTGATTTGGATTTTTTGAGGCGGAAATCCGACTAAAATTCACTGTCAGTATTGTAAAGGTCTGGCTAGGTGTCTATGCCTGGACGTTCACTCTTAACCCAGAAAAAACTGAAAGTTCTAGTGAGCAAAAAGAAGCAGCATAATTTTTAACTTCAGGCGACAACTTGTTTGACAAACACCGGTTATGGCTCCTTAACTCTGGCCTAATTTATTTTAGACTTTCATTAGAATATTAAATTTCATACGATTTTGATATCAGATAATGCAATTTCTATCTGTTGTAAAATAGCGGGGTCATCAATGGTCGCCGGTAAAGTGTATTTTTGGGATTGCGCGATTTTTTTCATAGTTGATCGCAGAACTTTTCCAGAGCGAGTTTTGGGTAGTGCGTCAACTATCACTGATGTGCGGTAACTATAGACCGCGCCAAGCTGTTGTCTGACTAATTGTACGATGGCTTGTTGAATATCGTTTATATTGGTGGCTATTTGATTGTTGAGCACGATCAAACCTAACGGTATTTCTCCTTTTAATTCACATGGAAATCCTATTACGGCGCACTCAGCAACATCAGGATGACTGGCGATTACTTCTTCGATGGCACCGGTCGATAATCTATGTCCGGCCACGTTAATAATATCATCGGTTCTTGCCATAACAAAAACATACCCATCGTCATCAATATAGCCTGCATCACCGGTTTCATAAAAGCCTGGATAACGGCTAAAATAGCTGGACTGAAAACGCGCTTCGTCGTTCCATAAACCACTTAATGTTCCTGGTGGTAAAGGTGTTTTTATCACTAACGCACCAACCTTTCCTGGCTTTAATTGATTGCCTTTTTTGTCCACCACAGACAATTGATAACCCGGTACTGCGGTCGCTGGCGAACCTTGTATAATCGGCAGGAGGCCAACGCCTAAACAGTTAGCGCAAATAGACCAGCCTGTTTCTGTTTGCCACCAATGGTCAATTACTGTCACTTGCAATTGTTTTTCCGCCCACGTCAAAGTATCGGGATCGGAGCGTTCACCCGCTAAAAATAATGCCGATAACGACGAAAGATCGTAGTTATCTTTTATTGATTGCTCACCGCTAGGTGTTTCTTTTTTAATGGCACGGATCGCTGTTGGTGCGGTAAATAAAACATTGACTTTATGTTTGGCAATTATTCGCCAAAAAGCACCAGCATCTGGTGTACCGACCGGTTTACCTTCATATATTACCGTGGTATTACGATTAAATAATGGACCATAAACAATGTAAGAATGACCAACGACCCAGCCGATATCGGAAGCGGCCCAGTACACATCGCCAGGAGAGGCATTGTAGACTTTTTGCATGCTCCACTTTAACGCGACACAGTGTCCACCATTGTCCCGGATCACTCCTTTTGGCTTGCCTGTCGTGCCAGAGGTATAAAGAATATATAGAGGATCGGTCGCTTTTACGGCAACACACTCTGCAAATTCGGCGTTTTCCGTAAATTCTTGCCAGCCTATATCCCCGGCTTTGTCGAGCTTGGCTAACTGTTGTGTACGTTGGTAAATGATTTGAAACTCAGGCTGATGTTGGGAAAGTTCAATCGCTCGGTCGAGCAATTTTTTGTAATCAATAATACGATTGACTTCCACTCCACAAGATGCGCTGATAATAGCTTTTGGTTTGGCATCATCAATTCTCACTGCCAGTTCATTCGCAGCAAAACCACCAAAAACGACAGAGTGAATAATACCAAGCCTAGCACATGCTAGCATCGCAATCACTGCTTGAGGGGTCATGGGCATATAAATTACCACTCTGTCGCCTTTGGTTAATCCCTTTGCGCTCAACGCACCAGCAAAACGCGAGACTTTATCTAGCAGCTGTTTGTAACTAATTTTTTGCGATGTATTGGTTACCGGACTTTCATATATAATAGCGGTTTGCTCTCCATAGCCACTATCAACATGACAATCGAGTGCGTTGTAGCAGGTGTTTAGCTCGCCTCCGGCAAACCATTGCGCCGTATTACCTGATAAATCTGCCTCTGTGCAGGCTAATTTTGGAGGTTTAGACCAATGTACTAGATTAGCGGCAGCAAGCCAGAATTGATTGGGGGCGAGTAGTGATTGATTATGGAGTTGACGGATATCGTGGTTAGTCATTTTATTTTCAAAGTGCTTTCGAGTAAATTGAAAGAGGACAAGAGCTTAATTTACCCAATTTAAACCCCTTTTGCTCTTCAACTTTAGTCTATATAGTCCCTTACCGGGCATGCATCAGGCCTTTCAAGTTTGACTAATCTGTCAATAAGCAATATCTTTAATCAAAACAATAGTTTAATTCTTTCTTAGTTGGGTGCTCAATGATTTCGACCTTGCAAATAATTGTCATCGCCTTTGCTTATGTATGTTTACTTTTTTTGATTGCTTACACTAGCGATAAAAATAAACCTAAGGTTATTTCTTCGAGACGCAAAGCGTTGGTATATAGTTTTTCGCTGGCTATTTATTGTACTTCTTGGACCTTTTATGGCGCGGTTGGTAGCGCGGCAAAAACGGGCTGGGGCTATCTACCAGTTTACTTAGGGCCGATTCTAATTTACACCTTTGGTTGGCCATTGTTAAAACGCTTCGTTAGAGTTGGGCACGAGCAAAATACCACTTCTATATCTGATTTTATTGCGTCAAGATTTGGAAAGTCTCAGAGCATTGCGGCCATCGTGACGATTATTGCTGTCATAGCAATTATTCCCTATATTGCATTACAACTTAAAGCCATTACCATGAGTATTGAAGTTTTCGATGCACAACAAAATATGTTCAATAATCATTTTAATTCATTTTTTATTA
>CAZRPK010000013.1:0-37719 GCA_964601915.1 uncultured Kangiella sp.
ATAGAAAGCGAATACCTATTAACTAGTGAGGTTTCTAGCTATTCTTCAGGCGATTTTAAAATCAGTCTCAAAAAAGAATTAATCGCTGATCGTAGTCTAGTGTTAAATGCAATATCTGATGAGAATATTACTATAGTAGATTCTCTTCCTCCGGCGCATTACCGAGGCGATTTTGTAATGTATGCCCGAAAAGGTCATATTACTAGCGCCATTAATTTACCTTCTTCAAACTTTGTAGATGAATCTGGGCAATTTCTACCGGTCGATGAACTCGAATTAATGCTGGATGGAAAACCTACAGATAAGATGATTACTTATTGTGGCGGTGGAATAGCAGCATCTTCTGTAGCATTCAATTTACATCGCGCAGGATTTTCAAATGTTGCTGTTTATATGGGATCACTTCAAGAATGGGTAGAAGATTCAGATAATCCAATGAGTGTTGGCGAAAATCCTTAAGATTCCTTTTAAAATTTGACTAACTAGAAATTATATCATCTAGTTAGTCAAATAAAGAAAACCTTATAACAAGTTACTGCACTAATAAAGAATCCAATTGTTCTAAATCATTCAACACTCGCCATTCACCTCCTCCATTTTCAACTCGTAACTGCCAAGCAACTAAACGTTTTTTATAGTCTCTTGGATCAATATTATCGGATCTTAGTTTCGTTACATTTAAAGCAACCACTTCAATACCTTTAACATCAATTGGAAAATCTCGAATATGACCTTTACTTAAGTCCTCTTCTAGATCTGAAAATATAAGAACATACTTTTCACCGGCTTTTGTTTCATTGACAAAATCGGTAGCCTGCATTAACCCACCTGTAATATCAGTATTGCGGCTACCCCACTTGGTATTGGCGACAAACTTATCAACTGTTTGTTTGAATAAACGCTTTTGATTATTGGTTGTACTAGGGCGTAAATCAAAGGTTGCTTTAGCAATAATATCTTTCTCACTAAAGCTGCCACTATCAATTCTAGCAATCGCAATTGAATCTCCACTATTTAGTGTCGCTAATAAATAATTGATAATGCTTTGTGCTTTTTTCAACTCTTCCGTATAGGTTCCTGAAGTATCAATCAACAAATAAACAGCTTTATTTTTTGGTTGGTATTCACCGCAAGAAACTAATAAAAGAAAACTAATAATCAAACTAACAAGTAAACTAAATTTATTAAAATATTTCATGATTTTACTCCACTTGTATTTGAGGTTTTTGAGTCAATCTCATCTTGATGATTAGATCCCATTTGGCTTTTGATGAATCTTTCTATACTCAATGGCAACATAATTAAGAGGTCAAAAAAGTGAGTTAACATATTGAAAAAATGCTTTGATACTCCGCCCATCAATCTAACTAAAATGCGCAGCACTCTTAAAATGCTGATGCTAATAAGACCTATAACAATTCTCATTGAATGAATAAAAGACTCCAAAGGTATCGCAATAAAAGCGAGAGCAAAAGGTAATATAAATCCCATCACCATTTGTCCAACAGATGGTATCCATCTAAATTGCGCTTCGATTACATCACTGCTTGCACCAACACCAATCAATGATTGTTGTAAAGCCTCTCTATCCAAGGCTAAGAGATCGCGCATGTAGGCTAATGAAGATTCGATACTGGCCAATATTGCCAAAATCGCAAAGGATACCCACATCATTCGACGTCTCATTTTGTCATCCATACTACTGATAATTGGGAAAAGATTAGTGATACGAAGTGATTCTAATAAAAATAAGCCCATTGCAATTTCAACTAGAATAATGACCAAAGCCGCAATATCAGATGTTTTCAATGATCCAATATAACTTGCACCTCCCACCATTTCAGCCATTGGCATAGCGATTAACTGGAAGTTTATCAAACCACCTAGAACAGCTATCACCAAGACCAAACCAGAGATAAAAAACTGAGTTAATGCAGAAGAACCCAGTGCATTAATAGCAACATCCTGATTAGATAAAATATTAGAATAATTTTCAATTTGCTCGTCAATATTTTTTGAACGTTCTGCTAAACCACTAATTTTTTCATCTACGATGGTAAGCTTTCCATCTATTTCACGCCAAACTGGCAGCATACCTTTCAATAAACGATGGCTTTCTGCGCTCGACTTTTTAAAGGCTTTGAGTGTCTGTTGATGAGATTCGTCGACCGCTTTTTTGATATTAGTTAATATTTTATTAACGGTTGGATCACCATTAGCAGGCAAATTTGCAATAGTCTCAACCACGTTTCCCCACGCAGGTGGTAACAATGCAGCGCTAGAAGAGTTTTGATAATCGATTTCTATTTTATCAATAGATTCTGCTATTTGTTTATGCAGAGCAGGATATTGTGACAAATCTCGCTGAACAATGTCTGTGATACGAGTAAACTCTCGTTCAATGGTTTTCTCTGATGCTTTTGCGCCACTCGCTAATAAAATGTCTCTATTACGTTGAGACACTCTATTTTCTAATTGGCGTAAACTAAAGCCCCATAGACGTAACGTAGAGTATAAGCCTTGCCCAGTTGATTTGAACATTTGATGGGCTTGTTTTCTGCCTAGATAAAAACTGATTATGATGATGATACCCCAAATCATTAGGGATGTTGATGGATTGTCCGACCAAACGGTTAGTAGTTCATTTGACATGTTTCACCTCTTTGTTAGGATTAATACAATGATTGAATAGGAACGATGCAAGTATCCAATAGCCCTGTGAAAAATTGGTGAAAATTGTGTTAAAAGGATCACCTCAAAATGAAAGATAAAATTTTATGATTAAAATATTTTGGGTGGAGGATCAGTTTCACTGGATTGATCGCTTTAAGTCAATACTAGAGAAAGCAAATTTCTCAATTGATTCCTCTCCGACAGAAGAACAATCAGAAATTCCCAAAAAGGATAACCAAGTCGATATTTATCGTTTTGAAGAGTCTGCTCGTCACGAGATAAATCAATCTATCAAAAATAGGGCTTTTAAACTTCCAGATATTATCATTTTAGATGCTAATATGAACGGCGATAATGATGCCGGTTTAAGTTTGTCAAAATTGATTAATAAGGTTTGGTCTCAAGTTCCCATTATTTTCCTTTCAGAACATAGCGGAACTTCCACAGAAGAAAAGGTATTTGAAAACACACAAACGAGAGATTTTATTGCAAAGCACCAAGAAAATATTGAAAAGGTCTTATGTTGGCGAATTAAAGCATTGCTACGAGCAACCTCAATGATTCAATCTAGTCGTCATGATAAAGACAATTCACTGAGTAGTGATAAACAAATAAAACAAGGTGAACTGACCATTGATTTGGTAACTTGGAATGTTTATTGGTATGGTGAGAAACTAATGAACCCTAAAAATATTCAAAGGCCGCTAGCCCCTACTCCTAGAAAAATATTAAGGTACTTAGTTGAAGCTTCACCACATCCTGTGAGTACATTACAAATGGAAGAAAAACTTAACCTTGATCGATTTAATTATGCCAGTTATAGGCAGCATATTAAAACACTAAGAAACTCATTCCAAAACACGAGTAGTGTAAAACAACTAAGTTTTAGTGAACTCTGTGCAAAAGGTGAAGGCATAGTCACCTTTGGAGATGATGGTGCTTACTGTTGGAAACAAATTAAATCATGAATGAAACTAAACAAACTAGTGTAAAAAATCAATCGTCATTAACTGATAGTTATTTTCCATGGTTAAGTATTATTTTCTCAATATTTTGCATTTATATTCTCGCAAGCCAATTAGAACTAGACCTTCCATTCAACTCGAGCATAAAAGAGTTATTATTTCACCCAACACACCTTAAAGGTTTATTAGCTAGCTTAATATTGGTGTATTTACTTGAATTACTCATATTTAATAGAATCCAACAAAATACGCAATTACATTTTCAACGCCTTAATAAACAAATTGAAAAGACCTGGGAGCAAAAAAACAAACAACAACAACGAGCGAATACCCAGTCAGATCATTCTAACAAGTTAAAATCATTTATTAATGACAAATTGATTGAATATATGGACTTTGATGAAAAATTTATTCACTTTAAAGGGATAGCATCTGAAGTACGACACAACGGAGTAATTAGTTATGACAAAATTAATATCGCATTAAATAAAGCGATAGAACAACAGAGGTTCCTAGCTCTATATGAAAAAGAAAATGAGGAAATCGCTGGCTATAACTATAATGATAATACTGAAAATGCACTCTATGATTATCAATCAGCAAAAGATGCTATTGCCTACCTTTGGGATCTACTCGATTTATCTACAGCCGAAAACATGTCGCTTTATATTGGAAATAAGTTAATTCAATATGAAGAAAGCTACTTTCAAACACAACTAAACTCTAATCAACATACGGACACTTCATTAACAATTGGATATCATCCAACATTTCATCCTCTTCAAGCTCTATTAATGTCGCTACAACTATTTACAGAAGCTGACCAAATAAAATATTTATTGAGTAACGGTAAAATTAATTCATCTCTATTTAACGATATTTTTCATTATGAAAATGAACAATTCATAATTTCCTCAAACACCAGTGAAGAATTATTAGGTAATCCAAACCATATTGTCTTACTTCTAGAAAACTTAATTAAAAATGCACAATTTTTTAGTCATAAAGTACGGTTCAAACAAAGAAGTGATCGTATCATTGTTAATATCAATTCGCATAAAGATAAAATAATGCAAAAACCAGTAGATGACTCAGATCAAACAGAGGAAGGTATAAGATTTTCTATTTATAATCGCGGCAATAATATTGCCGAAGAAGAGTTTGAGCAAATATTCAAACTTGGTTATACAACTAGACGTAAAAAAGATGCACATGGACGCGGGTTGGGTCTATATTTTGTAAAAGAGATCGTTAGTGGTTATCAAGGTACAATAAATGCCGTAAATATTCTTAATAAAAACGTTCATTATAAATTATCATTAGGGCTTGCAAGTGGCGAAAATTTTATCTATTACATTCATTGTAAAAACATGAATCAACGAATGGTTTCCTACCAAACGGGATCAGATAATATCCCAGTACATTTTGATAATAAAACGAATACAGAAGACAACCAAGTAGCCTATCACAATGAAATTAAAATTGAACATGATATTCCAATAGAAAACATTCAAGTCATGAACATTAAAAATGAACAATTATTCTCATTAAATAACTTAGATAGCTCAGAAAAAAACATTAGTTTTTGGGTTGATAATGTATCACAATTTCCCAGATGGGAAATATCTCTTAGCGGCTACAAAAAAAAACAAATTTTCACATTTAAAGCTCTCGATATTACTGGTGTCCAATTTGATATTAATATACCATCTGTTATTGAATAATAAATAAAATGAATCATTCTTCGGGACATCCTAATGAAAAATAAATACTTACTATTCTTCTCATCTATCATTTTTAACATTTTTATTTTCGGTTGTTCATCATCAAAATTAATTTACCAAATAGACCCCGATTTTTCTCGCGTAGCGCCAGCTCTTGAAAATAAGGAAATTATTTATGTAGAAGTTATCGATAATAGAACTGAAGGCACTCACAACGCCACTCTTACTTCAATCACCGCAGATATGTCTGATAGTAAAGCATTAAAAACAAAGCTCACACAGTTTTTAAAAGACAAGCAATTTAGAATGATTAATCGAGTTCTCCTAGCAGATCTCGGCTTAGAGATTAGAATTATTGACCTCAAATTAATTTTAGATTCAGGCGTATTTAAGAGTAAAATAACTGGCTCAAGTGAGCTAGAAATAATCATTCACAAAAAAAGTGAACGATGGTCAAAAACATTTAAAGTTTCGCGTTCGCAAGATGTGGCCAACCCTGTTAATGAGTTTGATGCCACCGGCATTATGAATCAAATGCTAAGCAAACAATTCAATAACATATTTTCTGATAGAGAACTCATTAATTTTATATCTAAATGAGATATACAGGCATCCGAATCACCATTTAATGTAAATTATTGCCCCTTTGTGAACATTTACCCGACAATATTGCTAGAATTGTCCCATAATAGCTTTAGTCGTCGTATTTAGTTCGTGCTTTAATTCTGCTTATTGAGAATAAATAACATCTAAAAATGATATCAATTCAAAATTCAAAGCCTCTAATAAATTAAAGGATAAATTATGATTAACAAACAAACATTAGTCGCAATTGCAGGTTTAATGCTTGCTCCCTTCGTTTCAGCTGATATGGCAGGTATTGAAGTCGGAGCTTATCAATGGACTCCTGACTATTCGGGTACTGTTGCTGCCGACTCTTCAGCGATCAATATTGAGGATGACCTAGGCTTTAAAGATGATACTCATCAAATTATTTGGGCTTCAATTGAACATCCTTTACCATTAATACCTAATTTTAAGGTTGTCTCTTCCGATCTATCTTCATCTGCTACAATCGAGTTGTCCGAACCCCTTGATTTTGGTGGAAAAACTTTTAACGACAACGATGAAGTAGCTGCCATTATTGATATGAGTAATATTGAGTATACTCTCTATTATGAGTTGCTCGATAACTGGATTAATTTAGATGGTGGTCTGACATTTAGACAGTATGATGGTTTTGTTTCTTTAGATACAGAAGCTACGAGTGCTCACCAAAGCTTAAACTTTACAATCCCATTGCTATATTTGAAGGGTAGAGTTGATTTACCTTTTACAGGTTTTTTTGTAGATGGCACAGTCAATATCATCAGTTTAGATGGTAACTCTCTTTCAGATACTGAATTTTCAGTTGGCTACGAAAGTGAAATAGGTCTTGGGGCAAAAGTAGGCTTTAGGACTTTTGCAATGGATGTTGATGAAAGTGGTTTACTTGCTGATATTGAGTTCAAAGGAGCTTACATTAGCGCATTCTTCCACTTCTAAAGATATTATATTTTGAGGAATAAAAAAGGAACCTAATTAGGTTCCTTTTTTATTCCTCAAAATTAGTGTTTTGTCTTATGCTTACTGACTCCCATTTAATCGATTCACCAAATAAAGTAACCTAATATCGTGTCCCCGCCTCACCAATCAATAATGATAATGAAGACTACCCCCATAAAGTCACATCCAGATTACTCAATAATCAATATTATTGGTGCTGGCTGTATAGGCCATTTACTTGCATTAAGATTTTTAAAGATGAATCCACACACACCATTACAAAATAAAACGACTTCGTTGTTAAAAATAAACTTGTATACAAAAACAGCAAAGCAAGACTGTAAAGTAGAATACCGATCGCCAACCGAAACGTTTAAAAGAACAATCCAATATTCATTGCTAAATGATTGGCAACCACCAAGCTTAGTTATGATAGCCATAAAATCACCCAATTTAAAAAACTTATGTAGTCAGCTTGCACTACTAAATTCCTCAAATAGTCTTAATAAAGCGACTCCCATTGTAATAATGATGAATGGTATGGGGTTAATGGAAATCGTATCAGCCAGTTTACCTCATAATCCAATATTTCAGGCGGTAACAACTCATGGTGCAAGAATTGAGGAAAAATGCCTCTTTCATACTGGTTACGGTGATACTTATATAGGTAGCCAACAGAATGGCAAAAACTATGAGGTTCAAAAGCAGGTTTGTGAGCTTTTAGAAAAATACCTACCTATAGTTCATCGAAGTAAGAACATTGAGCAAACTTTATGGAAAAAGCTTTTAATCAATTCCATCATTAACCCTCTTACCACTATTCATAATATTGAAAATGGTCAAATTACAGCTTACTCATCAATTAAACACGAATGTTATCAGTTATGTCTTGAGCTTATACCATTCATTCAAAAACTAGATATTCTTGAAGAAGGTGACTCATTATTTGAACATGTATGTTTGGTCGTAAAACAGACAAAAAATAACATTTCATCAATGAGGCAAGATCACCTTAAATGTCAATTAAGCGAAATAGACTCGATTACCGGCTACCTATTAAACGAGGCAAGAAAGTTGTATATTGAATTACCATTACATACAGAAATCTATAGAAAAATCAAAAGACTAGAAAATCATTTCTAACTCTGTCACAATTTCGAAAAGGGTATCAGCTAACCTCGCATTCTTCTGATATTCTCTAATATTCTCTATAAGTCCAAATTAATTCAAGTTTTGGATATTGGCTTTAAAAATGGAGCATTGAATGTCACCCACCAATAAATCACTCGTTATTTTACTTATATCTGGGCTTCTATTTATATTTTTGGTAATGGGAGGGCAGTCCAATAAAATACCAACAGCTGAAAATAATGTTGATGTTGCTGAAAGCGTAGCGGAACAATTAAATTTACAATTAAACGATAATATTACAGCACTAGAAAAAGGACTTAACAGTCTATCTTACAATACAATTTGGCAATCTGAGGCAGTTGCAGAGTGGCCAAATTGGTTGCGTACTCAGAAAGAAATTTATCAAGCGGCGGGATTAGATGTGTTAGGCGTTTACGCTAAAAGTAATGATACGCTTTATATGGGTAAATCATTGTTTTTAGGCAAAAAAGCACTCTCTGGCCAGCTTGGCGAGTTTGCTCAACCGATTAAACGACTCTTTGAAAACAATACCAGTATTAAATTAATCCAGCTTTATAAAAACCAACCATCTATCCTATTCTTGATCCCAATCCGCTCAGTTGAAAATGAAATTATCGGTAGCCTTATTGGCGTAAAAATAATTGATAATCAACGACTAAGAAGCTATCACTACACATCAAAAGCTCCTGTTGCTATTTTAAACAATAACAAAATTCACTCAATTAGTCTTGAATCTACACCAGAATTAGATAATTACGATATAGTGAAAATTGAGTGGCCTTCAAATATACAATCAAGTATTTGGCAACTCTCTCTGCTGGTTAGAAATGATACCTCAAGCTCAAGCAACGGGATCTCCATATTGCTTGCATTAGTCTTAACGTTTATCACTATGTTTTTAGTTTGGCAACAGCTTAGAACAAGCCAAACTAGTTTAATTAAGTTAGCAGAAACACTCGATCTTGACCTACCCATAGCAGAACAAATCAAACGCTTGTCAAATTTACAAAATACTAATCACGATCTTAACTTTCTTGATTGTATCCAAGCCATTCGCTCACGATTTGAACAACTTTCACAACAAAAAAAGGCGTTTGCTATAGAAGCGAGAAAACTCCAAGAAAATGTACAAAATCTACAAAGTGGTCAAAAAGAATTAACCATTGAACGTGATACAGCCGTTGCCGCACCACGGATTAAATCAGAGTTCTTATCCCGAATGGGTGATGAAATAACTACTCCAATGAAATCCGTGGTGAGCATGTTGCGCTTATTATCAGAATACCCCTTTGAGCCAGAACCAAAACAATTGCTCAGTATAGCTAAACGCTCAACAAGAACATTGGTCGATAACCTCAATAATATTTTAGATTTTTCTAAACTTGATGCAGAAATGTTAAAACTGAAAAGTAACCAATTTAGTGTCAGAGAGCTGATAGATGATCTATCCTCAGAGCTATCTCATTTTGCAAATGAAAAAGAGTTATCATTACAAGCTAGTAGTGATCCTGAAGTCCCAACCACTATTCGTGCTGATTTATATCGTGTTAAACAAATACTAAGAAATTTGCTCGGTAACGCCATACGCTTTACCAAATCTGGCGAGGTATCACTTTACGCAGATACAACTATGCAAAATGGTAAACAACTACTTAGGTTTACAATTACCGATACGGGAATTGGAATACCTTTAGATGCACAAAAAGGCTTGTTCGACTCATTACAACAAACCACAAAATTAAGTAATAGTAGTTTTGCTGGACGTCTTAGATTGATTGTTTCTAAACATCTTGCAGAATTAATGGGTGGAGAAATAGGTGTAATTAGTGAGAGAAACAAAGGTAGCCAATTTTGGTTTACTGTCAGATATAATAGGATTGATTAGCTATTTATGATTCAAGCGCTTATTGTAACTCATTTTCGTGCAATAGTTCGCTAATTTCATTTCTTAAAATTTCTAAAGGCATGGGTTTGCTAAACACTCGATCTGCACCCATTCCTTTTGCAAATTCTAAATAACTCTCAGGATCTGCCGAACCGCCGCCAGAATAAGCAATTATTTTCAATCTAGGATAATCTTCACGAACCTCAGCAATAAATTCTAATCCTTCTTTATTCGGCATTAGAATATCAGTAATAACTAGATCGGGGGTTTGATGTTCAAAGCAAGCTAGTGCTAGCTCTCCATCCTCAGCCATAATTGGTTGGTGTCCATCTAACTGCACTACTTCACTTAACAAATGAAGCATTTGAGGATCATCATCAACTAATAAAATTAATGCCATTTTGACTTCCTCCCTGTGATATCCGCTCCATTTGTATTAACATCGCTCTTAACTTCCCTGACTGACAACAATTATAGCCTACAAAATGGTTAATTTATAGTGACTAAACCGTTCAATGTTCATTATGTTACAGTTTTACCTTATGCAAAAGCATTATTAATTTAAAAAATGACTAGTATAAAATCAAATCCCAAAAAAGCGCCAATAAAGATAGAGCTTATATTTCAACACTCAGACTTTATCGCAGTCAATAAACCTATAGAAATTTCATTCCATAATGAAAATGACTTAATTGGTTTTTTTAATCTAGCAAAATCGTATTTCAAAACTCGTCTATGGCCGGTGCACCGTTTAGACAAGTTAACCTCTGGAATTATTATACTGGCTAAATCAGCCAAAGCCGCTAAACAGTTTGGCGTATTATTCAAAAACAAAGAGATTGAAAAAATTTATTTAGCCATAAGTAATAAAAAACCAAAAAAGAAACAGGGCAAAATTATAGGTGATATGAAAAAGTCTCGTAATGGTAGTTGGATGTTAGTTCAAAGTAGAATGAACCCTGCTAGAACACAGTTTCAGAGCTTTACATTGCTCCCAACAATAAGACTATTTGTGGTTAAACCTCTAACAGGAAAAACCCATCAAATTAGAGTCGCATTAAAATCATTAGGTTCACCCATTTTAGGTGATTCCCGATATAGTGGCAGTGATTCAGATCGCGCATATTTGCACGCATTTAAAACAACATTCAATTGGAATAATAAAATCATTGAAATTATAAATTTACCGACTCAAGGCAAGTTATTCCAATTACCGGAGACACAGGATCTTCTGAAAAATTTATTTTTTGAACCTGTAAAACCCTAAAATTTTAACAAAAAATCAGCTCTAAGTTCTTATCCCAATACCTCTACTCAGTAAATAATAAGCTAACGAAAATAACCCACTTATAAAAATCAAAATCAAAACTATCGCATTTTCGATAGGAATATCTGAAAAACCTAAAAAACCATATCGAAAAGCATTGACCATATATAAAACAGGGTTTGCCATAGAAACACTCTGCCAAAATTCTGGTAACATTTTTATCGAATAAAAAACACCACCCAGATAAGTTAAAGGCGTTAGAATAAATGTTGGTATAATTGAAATATCATCAAAATTTTTGGCAAAAATAGCATTAACTAGTCCAGCCGTTGCAAACATCATAGAAGTTAAAATAATAACAAAAAATACCACACCATAACTTTGAATATGTAAATCCACAAACTGTGATGCAACAAGCGTAACAATAATACCAATCAATAATCCTCTAGAAACGCCTCCAAGAACATAGCCTAATAAAATATAAAGAGTTGGTACGGGTGATACTAACAATTCTTCAATATTACGCTGAAATTTTGCGCTAAAAAAAGAAGATGCCACGTTGGAATAAGAGTTAGTAATAACAGCCATCATAATTAAGCCTGGCGTAATATACTCCATATAACTGACCCCCTCCATTAAGCCTACTCGAGAGCCAATCAGTTTTCCAAAAATAACAAAATATAAACTAGTAGTAATAGCTGGCGGTAAAAGAGTTTGGATCCAAATTCTAAAATATCGCGTAATTTCTTTATTAAGAATACTTTTTAGTGCCGTAAACGCCTTTTTATTATAAACTTTGTTAGTCATTTGGTAGTCCCTTTTTTACTCCTTTCTCTGTCAATTGAACAAATAATTCTTCTAATCGATTAGATTTATTTCTCATACTAGTCACCCTAACATCATTCTTATTTAACCATTCAAACACTTCATTAAGTGCTTTTTCTTTAGGTAAATCAAATTCAATCCTATGCTCATCTCTTACCCTAAAATTAACATTTTTAATATTTGGCATATCAATTGGTACATTATCAACATCAAGAATAAATGTTTCCAGATCTAATCTAGAAATCAGTTCTTTCATACTAGTATTTTCAACAATTTCACCATGATTAATAATGGCAATATTGCGACAAAGTTCTTCGGCTTCTTCTAAATAATGAGTTGTTAATACAATTGTGGTTCCATCTTCATTTAATTTTTTTAAGAAGCCCCACATAGTTCTACGAATTTCAATATCAACACCCGCGGTTGGTTCATCTAATATTAAAATTTTTGGTTCGTGCATCAAAGCTCTCGCAATCATTAATCGCCTTTTCATTCCTCCAGATAATAAACGAGCCTGATCCTTACGTTTTTTCCATAAATCCAGTTGCTTTAAAACCACTTCAGCACGCTGCAATGCTTTTGTCCTCGTCACACCATAATATCCTGCCTGATTAACAACAATCTGCTGGCAAGTTTCAAACTGGGAAAAATTAAACTCTTGTGGCACAAGACCTATGCAACGTTTTGCAGACTCTACTTCCTCATCAATTGAGTGACCAAAAACCTGAACTGTTCCGCTAGACTTATTAACTAATGAACAGATAATTCCAATAGTAGTTGATTTACCTGCACCATTAGGTCCTAAAACTGCAATAAAGTCTCCCTTTTCAACCTTAAATGTTATCCCTTTAAGCGCTTCAAAACCATTCGCATAAGTCTTTTTTAGTGATGATATTTCTAAAGCATATTTCTTCATTAACCGTGCCTATAGTGAATATATTGGATATAAACTTATTGTATTGAGTAACTAGAACTCTTGATATTACAGTTTAGATCCTTGTTTTTCAGGGTGATTGTTGTAGCCCCAAGCTGAAACGATTTCATTTTCAATCTTTAAATGATCAAGCACTCTAGCAGATACAAAATTGGCTAAATCATCTAAATTCTCAGGCTTATTATAAAATCCGGGACTTGCAGGCATTATGGTCGCACCCGCTTCAGATAATGTTAATAAATTTTTAAGGTGTATTGTTGAGTAAGGCATTTCACGTGGTAATAAAATTAACTGCCCTTTCTCTTTTAATACCACATCCGCAGCTCGCTCCATTAAGTTATTGCTCGCGCCTGAAGCAATAGCCGATATACACCCCATACTAGCAGGACAGATCACCATCTGTTTGGGCGCGGCTGATCCACTAGCAATTGGTGAAAACCAGTTTTCCTTGGAGTAAGCTGTAATTATTTCTGATGATGTTTGACAATATTTAGTTAAAGCTATTTGAATTTTTTTTGGTGATTCAGGTAACTCTAGTCCCATTTCCGTAGCTAAAACAATACGTCCCGCATCAGAGATTACGAGATGGATATTTTGATAATGATTAACCAAATGCTTCAATAAATTTATGGCGTAAAAAGCACCCGATGCACCAGTAATAGCTAAAGTAATCGCACTTTTTTTATTCATTTTAAGTTACCTTGCGGAGCACAATCATTAACCTAACACACTAGTTATTTTCACTTTTCACTTTTCAACTGTAACAAAAGCTGTTCATGGATCTCTTCAAATGAACCATTACTCATTATTAATATGTGATCGCTCTCTTTCACTTCATTCACTAAAAATTCCAATATATCTTTAACAGAACTCTTAAGTATTATTGGTTCATTATGGCTGACTTCAAGTTCCCAGCAATACGATTTAGGGATATGAAAAATAGTTAAATCTGCGTGGACAATCGATTTTTTCAATCGACTTTTATGGGATCCCATTCTCATAGTATTTGAACGAGGATCAACAATGGCAATAATTCTTTCTTGTCCTACTTTGTGTCGTAATCCCATTAAAGTAAACTCTATCGCCGTGGGGTGATGAGCGAAATCATCGTACACACTAACACCATTCTCTTTGCCTTTCAGCTCCATACGTCTTTTTACATTTTTAAATTTTCCTAGCGCCTCAATTGCATCAATAGGATTAACTCCAACATGACGAACAGCTCCCAAAGCCGCCATAGCATTACTGATATTATGATCACCAATTAAATCCCATTTAAGTTGTCCAACTAGGTCAGACTGAAAATAGATTAGGCAATCACTCGCATCACCTTTTTGTTTTATCACACTCCAATCTGCTGAAATTGCTTCCTTTTTAGAAACAGTCTCAACCTCACAACTTTTTTGTATTTTTTTTGCACATTCATTCGTCGATGAAAAAGTTTCGATAGGTGTCCAACATCCTCTAGCGATAACTCGATCTAATGAATCATCAATAAAAGGTTTTATTATCAAACCATTACTTGGAATGCATCTGACGAGATGATGAAACTGGTTTTCGATAGCACTTAAATCTTCAAAAATATCCGCATGATCAAATTCAAGATTATTTAGAACACAAGTTCTTGCACGATAATGAACAAACTTAGAACGTTTATCAAAAAAGGCAGTGTCATACTCATCCGCTTCAACAACAAAAAATGGCGAATCAGTTAATCTAGCAGAAACACCCAAATTATCCATAACGCCGCCCACTAAAAAACTCGGATTATAACCAAGTGACTCCAAAATCCATACGATCATACTAGCTGTTGTTGTTTTACCATGAGTTCCAGCGACTGCAATAACCCACTTATCATGCAAAATATTTTCTTTTAACCATTGAGGGCCTGAAGTGTAGACTTGGTTCATATTTAACATCGATTCCACTACCGAGTTCCCTCTAGATAGAGCATTGCCTACAATGACACTATCAGGGCTATCATTAAGAATATGATCCGTATCTTCGTTTAAAAGAGAAATCCCCATATCTTTCAGTTGGTCGCTCATTGGAGGGTAACAATTTTTATCTGAACCAGTTACTTTGAAACCTTTCTCAGTTGCCAGTCTAGCGAGCCCCCCCATAAATGTGCCGCAAATACCTAAAATATGTAGGTGCATGAAAACATTCCTTAATGAGTTTATTTAGTCAGTTAAGTACTTAGCGAATTGCACAATTAAGTCAGTAGATAAAGTTATAACATTCAATACGAGCGAGCGAAGTCTTAATCAAAATAGTGTCTTACTGCTAATTGGTAACCGTCATTCTATTAGAAATAATTAGCAACACATGTTATTCTTCGGCTCAGTATTTACATACCTTGTTTAGCTTTCCAGAATTGTACCATGTTGTCCCATATAGGGTATAAAAAGAAGCATTTTAAAGAACCTTAAAGCTTCACTAAAAAAGAGATGCCCATCAATGTCTTATAAACACTTACAAAGCATAAAAGTATTCTCAAGCGATCTTGAAGTTGGTATGTTTGTATCTGCACTTGATAAACCTTGGGAAAAGAGTGATTTTTTAATACAAGGTTTTGAGCTACAAGATGAATTAGACATTGAGGCTATAAAAGAAGAATGCGGATTTGTCTATGTAGACTTTTGCAATGAAAACCAATTTAAAAAACATCAACTTAAAACTACCGCATCAAAAACTTATAAAGAAGAAGTCCTCAGTAAATCTAACCCAGATAATTTTGATTTAAGCAAACACACCAAACACTCAAGAGCTACAACTCGTCAATCGAGCAAAATCGTAAAATCTGTTTTAGATAAAGTAATGCTTGGCAAGGATTTTGATTCTTATAGCGTAAAAAATACTGTCAAAAACATGGTTCGCGAAGTTCTCACCAATGAAGAAGCCATGATGATGATGATCATGATGAAAAACAAAGACGGTCGTATTGCTCAACACTCACTAAATGTCAGTATTCTTGCAATTGGATTTGCTCGTTTTTTAGGTTTTTGCGAAACCCAAATTGAAGAGATTGGCATTGGTGCCATGTTACATGATATTGGAAAAGTGCGAGTTGACGAAAAACTATTAAATATGAAAGAAAAGCTTAATAATGAACAAATGCATGAATTATGTAAACACCCACAATACTCTTATGAGATCTTACAGCAAAAAAGTGACTTACCTACTGCAGCCATTGATATAGCCGTTTGCCACCACGAAAGATTAAGTGGTCAAGGCTATCCAAGAGGATTAAAAGCCGCGCAAATATCAAATAGAGTGAGAATTGTCAGCATTATTGATGTATTTGAATCTTTAACCTCAGATCAGTCGCATAGAAGTGCCTTGTCTGTTGTAGAGGCCTATAAAATATTAATGCAGGGTAAAGGGAAGCGCTATGATGAACATTTAGTGCTTAAACTAATTGAATGGAGAGGGATTTATCCAGCGGGAACCATTGTAGAAATGCAAAATGGCGAAGTTGGTATTGTAGTTTCAGGTAATCGAAGGGAAAATAAGCTAAAACCTAAAGTATTACTAATATTGGATGAAGAAAAAAAGAAGCAAAAACAGAGGCTCGTTGATTTATCCTTTATTCAAACAGATGCTGAATCAAAACCTTATACAATTTTTAAAACTTATGAAAGTGAAGCCTTTGGCGTAAATGTCAGCCAATATCTTGAAGAAGGTTTAATCATTGCACCCACTTGTTAATACATTAATCAATCTGCCATTGATTAATGTATTACAGAATAACGTGTTACTAAACAATAAAAATAATTATGCTCACAAGGCTCTCGCTCTTGAAGAAAATATTTGAAATGAGGTTATTTAAACAAGCAACTCTCATTGTCTATGTTTTTTCTTTAATAGGGTGCCATGATTCATCAGAACCCGCAAAAATTATTAAACCAAAGACTTTCTCTACGACTCAATCAAATAATCGCCCTACTAAACAAATTCCCACTAGCAAAAGTCAAATAAAACAAAAAAATATTAGAGATAACCTTTTAGTCTACTGTTCAGAAGCGAGTCCACAAAGCTTTAACCCTCAATTAGTCACCTCTGGAACGACGTTCGATGCGTCATCAAAACCTATCTATAACCGCTTAGTAGATTTTAAACGCGGAACAAGCCAGATTGAGGCAAGCTTAGCGACTCATTGGGATGTATCGGAAGACGGCAAAGAATACATTTTTTATCTCCGTAGAGATGTCGCATTCCATCATACTGATTATTTTCAACCTAGTAGAAATTTTAATGCTGATGATGTTTTGTTTTCAATATTCCGACAAAAAAATAAAGACCATCCGTTTCATTCCATTTCAAATTTAAGCTTCCGATATTTTAGTTCAATGGAGCTCGATACCTTAATCACCAAGATAGAAAAGTTAGATGATTACACGGTTAAATTTACTTTGGATCATGCTGAATCACCCTTTATTGCAACTCTTGCTATGGATTTTGCATCAATTTTATCTGCAGAATATGCCAGCAAGTTACAGCGAGCTGACAAAAAAAAACAGATTGATCATTTACCAATTGGCACTGGTCCGTTCCAGTTTGTTAAATATAATCCAGATGCATTTATACGCTACAAAGCCCATTCAGACTATTGGCAAGGTGAAGAAAAACTGCAAGAACTAGTCTTTGCAATTACTCCCGACCCATCACTACGCTTTGCTCGTTTAATTGCGGGCGAATGTGATATTATGGCAAAACCATTACCCATTCATATCAAAAATATCGAACAATATCCTGATATTATTAGCTATAGCGAGTCAGGTAGTAATATTGCATATTTATCGATGAATACTAAGAAAAAACCTTTTGACAATGCCAATGTCAGAAAAGCAATAAACCTAGCAATCAATAAAAAACGCCTTTTAAAAATAGTTTATGACAATTCTGCAATCGAGGCAAAAAACCCAATCCCTCCTAACATGTGGTCTTATAATAATGAAATAGTAGAAATAGAATATTCACCTATCAATGCAAAACGGATACTAGACAAAGAAGGTTTTACTAATGGTTTTAATATGGAATTATGGGCTATGCCTGTACAACGAACCTACAATCCTAACGCAAGAAAAATGGCCGAATTAATTCAAAAAGATCTAGAAAAAATAGGTGTTCGAGTTAGCATTATTAGTTACGAGTTTGGAACTTTTCTTGAGAAAACCAAACGGGGCGAACATCATGCTACTCTACTTGGTTGGATTGGAGACAATGGCGACCCCGATAATTTCTTTTCTTCACTGTTAGGGTGTGCAGCAACACACTCAGGTAGCAATGCTTCTTTTTGGTGTCATTTGACGTTTGATAAATTAATTAATCAGGCTCGAAGAATATCCAATCAAGAGCACCGAAGTGTTCTGTATAAAAAAGCACAAGTTATCTTTAATCAGGAACTGCCTTGGGTGCCAATTGCACATGCTCAACAATTTGTTTTAGCCAATAAACGTGTCATTAATTTTAAACTTACTCCTACTGACGGGATGTATTTTAATAATGTTTATTTGTTACCGACTAATAATTAAAACCTAATAAGTTTATGTTCCGAATTTTTATTCGACAAGGACTCAACCTCACAAGCAGTTTTTTATTGCTGTGTATTTTCACGTTTGTCTTATGTGATTATTTTTTTCCATCTGGACTATCTTTTATTATTCCACCGGATTCACTCAATGCATCAGGAACTGATTTCTTCTCTCAATCAGCTCATTACTTTAGTCGCTTTTTTAATTATTTAAATAACATTGTAACAGGGCAATTAGGATTATCAGATTTCAGAGGAATTAATGTCAGTGATGAAATTATTAATTACTTACCCGCTTCAATGGAGTTAGCTATAGTTACACTCACCTTTTCTCTAACTTTTGGTCTTTGGTTAGGAATTATTGCAGCAAAATACAAAAACAAATGGCCCGATAAAGTGATTTTATCTGCAACACTCATTGGCTATTCTTTACCTCTATTTTGGTGGGCAATGTTATTAGTACTATTCTTTTCGCTCTGGCTAGGTATTACACCAGTAGCTAGCCGAATAGGATTTGAATACGACATTGAGGTTGTTACTGGGTTTTTATTGATTGATAGCTTATTATCTCCTCGCTACGCTCTAGATGCCTTTACTAGTGTTGTTCAACATATGATTTTACCTGTCATCGTTCTAGGAACCATTCCACTATCAGCAATAACTAGAGTGACTCGAGCTTCGATGATAAAAACTTTGTCCCAAGATTATATTAATAATGCCATTGTGAGTGGAATTTCAGATTTTTCTATCACTTGGAAACATGCATTAAGAAATGCATTTGCACCGATTATAACTGCTTTATCTTTACAAATTAGTAGTATTATCACTGGGGCTATTATCACAGAAAGTATATTTGCATGGCCTGGCGCCGGTAAATGGTTATTAGAAGCGGTATACAGAAGAGATTTTCCAGTGATTCACGGTGGCTTGTTAATGACTGCTAGCATTGTCATTTTTATTTATATCTCCCTTGATTTTATTTCCATGTGGCTAAATCCCAAATTAAGGGATAAGAGCAAACAATGAGTACTAGTTTTTACATACAATATCAAGTTCCAAGTGTTTATCGGAAATGGTGGTTAGATTTTAAATCAAATAAACTTGCCCTTAGTGCGTTCATTATTTTTATGTCGATAATTTTTGTTGCTATCTTCGCCAATTTTATTGCCCCATATGATCCAACGACACAATTTGAAAATGCCGCTCATTTACCACCACTCTGGTATAACGAAGGAGATGTTCGATTCTTATTAGGTACAGATGATCTTGGTCGAGATCTATTTTCTAGGCTTGTTTACGGTGCACGCCTTTCTTTATCTCTGGCGTCTCTAGTGGTTATTATCTCTTCTATTATTGGAGTAATTTTCGGTGCTCTTTTAGCTTTTAGCACACCTTGGATTGACCACCCAATGATGAAAATTATGAGTTTTATTTTATCGCTACCATCGCTTTTGTTAGCCATTGTCATAGTCGCAATAATCGGACCTGGTTTACCCAATGCAATATATGCCGTTATGCTAGTACTTATTCCACATTTTTTAATCACGACTCGAAGCGCTATAAAGTTAGAACTACAAAATGAATATACCACCGCCATGTGTTTAGATGGCGCAAATAGATTTCAACTGCTTTATTACGCGATTTTACCCAACATATTGCCAAATATTATTTTGCAATTTGTGGTCGCCTTTTCCACTGCTATTTTAGAAATAGCGGCATTAGGTTTTTTAGGTTTAGGTGCGCAAGCACCCTATCCAGAATGGGGAACAATTTTATCTGAGTCACATGATTATTTAGTTTTTGCTCCTTGGAGTGTCGCAGTTCCTGGATTGGCCATATTCTTTACTATTTTAAGTATCAACTTAGTAGCTGAAGGACTGAGAGATGTCATGAATATTGAGAAGAACTCATGAACCTGCTACACATAGAAAATTTAAATGTTACTTTAAAAACACAAAATAATGATGCCTTAATATTGGAGCAGTTTTCGCTAAGAATGGCAGAAAATGAACGCCTAGGTCTAGTTGGCGAATCAGGTTCAGGAAAAAGCACCCTTGCGCTTGCAATCATGGGACTACTCTCAAGTAATATGACCTTGACAGCAGACTATATGAATCTTGATGGTGAAGATTTAATGAAAATGCAACCAGATGATCGACGTAATTATATATCAAGAAAAGCATCGATTATTTTCCAAGATCCGTTAGCTAGTCTAAACCCTTGCTTTAAAATTTCAGAGCAGATAAATGAAATTTTATCATTACATGAAATTCGTGGTAAAAAAGTACAGCAACAAAAAGCAATCGACCTATTAAGCGCTGTTGCGATTAGACATCCAGATAATGTTTTAAAAATGTATCCCTACCAGCTATCGGGCGGAATGAATCAAAGAGTCGCCATCGCAATAGCAATGATTGGAAATCCAAAACTTCTGATTGCAGACGAACCAACAACATCACTCGACGTCACAATTCAGTCACAAATATTAAAACTACTTTTTGAACAAAAACAAACATCCCAAACGGGCATAATATTAATTACACATGATTTTCCTTTATTAGCTGAAAACACTGATAAAATTGGTGTTATCTATTCAGGCCAAATGATGGAACACGCATCAACAAAAAACATATTAAAACACCCTCATCACCCTTATTCTAAAGCGCTTTTAGATTCTATCCCGCAGCTAGGGCAAAGACATGATAAAGGAAGTCGGCTTTATGCTTTAAGCGGACAAATACCGAGTTTAGATAATATTCCAGTTGGATGTCGTTTAGGCCCTAGATGCAATAAAGCGGTTAAACAATGTGTTAAGCCTCCACAATTAAAATCGATAGAAAATCATGGCAAGGTACGTTGTCATGCCCCTCTTTCTAAAAATAATAAACAGGTAAAAAACTAACATAATGTCACTTTTAGAGCTTAAAAACATTAACAAAAGTTATCAATTGGCTAACGGTTTTTTTTCTGTTACGCAATTACATGCGAATATCAATATTAATATTAAATTAATACAGGGAAAAACACTGGCGATAGTAGGTGAGTCAGGTTCCGGAAAAAGCACATTAGCTAAACAAATTATTGGTATTGAAAAACCAACTAGTGGTAATGTCTTTTTGAATAATATAAAGCTTGATTTTGACAATGCAGAACACAGAAAAGAACGTTTTAAAAAAATCAGAATGATATTTCAGAACCCTTATGAATCAATTAACCCTCAATTACGTATTGGCGAAACACTTAATCATACCTTAAAAATAAATACTCAATTATCTAGTAGAGAAAGAAAGGAAAAAATTGAGCAAACCCTAGTATTAGTTGGGCTACAAAAATCACACCAACATCATTATGCTCATAACTTTTCAGGTGGTCAAAGACAGCGGATCGCGATTGCTAGAGCCATTATTTTAGAACCTAGTATAATTATTGCAGATGAACCACTTTCAGCTTTAGATGTCTCAGTGCAAGCTCAAATAATTAATTTATTACAAAATTTACAAGAAAAACTTGGTATTTCAATTATTTTCATATCACATGATCTTAGTGTCGTTGAACATATTGCAGATAATGTGATGGTGATGTATCAAGGTAGCGTGGTAGAAGAAGGAAAAGTCTCTCAAATATTTGATGAGCCATTACATCCCTACACACAAAAACTATTTGCTAGCACTCCAAGTTATAGAAACCGCTTTAAACCTTATTTAACAAAAAAACCATTAAATAAAATTAAGGAAAAAATATTAACATCACATTGCAGTTATGTGGATTTTTGCCATTGTAGAGAAGACAAATGCGAAACAAGTACACCTAAAATGATTCAAACAGAACAAGACTACCGAATAGCTTGTTTTAAGTTTGAATAAAAAAGCCTAATCAAAATGATTAGGCTTAATAACAAATCTTAAATTTAGTTTTTATTAACGTTCAATATTACTTAAATTTTCAACAATATCAGCCTCATTTCTAAGCTGTTCAATCATTGAAGCATACACTGCATCTGAGTAAAAACGACTAAGCCTCTGTTCGGCTTGTATTCTAACCGCATCTTCTGCCTCATCTAATTTACCGTCCTCAATTTTATTTAAAATAAACAAAGTGTAAGATTGTGCACTCTCCATTGAATCATATGCAATAGCATTTTCATCGGCTTTGTTAATTTCGAAAAAAGTTTGTAATTGTTGGTACGGTAATGATGCGGCGGTTCGTTCTACACTGTCTAAATCAATCCATTTCAAAGTCTTTTGAGAAATTAATTCATCAACATTTTCATTTGATTTCAATTTCGCTTTTATATTATTTGCGTACTCAACCGCTAACGTTTTAGATTTTTCTAGTTTTCTACTGGCTATGACCTTATCTTTGACTAAATCCAGAGCTTGAATTTCACTAGGTTGGTGCTTATTAATTCGAATGACAACCACTTGATTATCAGAAATACTGATAGGAGTAGAGTTTAACTGTGCATCAATAACATGATCGCTAAATGCAACGTTTAAAACATCAATATTTTTAAATATCCCAGATGCTGTAGAGCGGCTAAATTCAACACTTGTTTTTATTTTAATTCCAACTGACTCAGAAACTTCAGTTAATGAATCCGAAATTTCAAATGATTTCTCTTCTAGAATAGCAGAACGCTCATAGAATAATTCTTCTGCCTTTTGTTCTTGAAGGATTTGAGCAATTTGCTCTTTTACTTCTTCGAGAGGTTGTATTTCACCTTCAACTAATGCTGTTAGTTTTATAATGTGAAAACCAAAATCTGTTTTTATTGGCGCAGATATATCTCCAACTTTAACTAGCCCCTCAACGGCTATATCAAAAGTGTCTTGCATAGAACCCTTTTCAACAACACCTAAATCACCACCATTTTCTGCAGAGAATTCATCTTCTGAATCACTTTTAGCTAATTCAGCAAAACCTTCACCGGAATCCAATCGAGTTTTAAGTTCATTAATCTTAGTTTCTTTTATTTTTACATCGTCAGTAGTTGCATCTTCAGGTGTAGCCACTAATATGTGAGAAACACTTTTTCTTTCATCACTTTTATAAAATTCCATATTTTCTTCATAATAAATGATAAGTTCATCATCACTAACAGTTACATCTTTTTCAAGTGCTTCGACTGAAAGTTCAATATAATCCAATGTGACTTTTTCTTCTTGTCGATAGCTTTCTTTATTTGTTTCATAAAAAGCTAAGACGTCTTCATCAGAAATTTCTATACCCTCAGAAAATATTGAGTATTTGATATCTAAAACTCGACCGCTACGTTTTTGACCCAAATATTTATATTGATTTGACAGCTCATTTGTTAATACAAATTCACTTTTAGAAATACCATCTGTTAATTGAGATAAAATTTGATCCGTTTGCAAACTTTGCTTAAATTGGGCTCGAGACATACCAATATTAACCAGTGCTTGATCTAATAGTTCTGAAGAAAATACGCCATCTTTTTGTAAAGCTGGTATTTCGATGATAACCTTTCTTATCGAAAAATCTGAAGCACGCATTCCCATTGTTTCAGTTGATTGAAGCGTTAATTTACGACTTATTAAGTTTTGTAATACATTGATGCGAAAATTTCTTTCTTGTTCTTCTGTTTTAATAAACTGAGTATAAGCTTCGCCATATCTCTGACGGGTGCTTGAGTAAGCTCTTTGAAACTCAATGCGAGAAACACTTTCGCCATTCACAACAGCAACCGCGTTAGGATCACCAAGAAACAAAGCAGAAGTAAAATACCCTGCACCTACAAAAGAGATCACAATTGCAAAAATTAGAATTTTTGCCCAAGGTTTTTTAACACCTTCTCTAATATTATCCATCATCATAATTTAGTTTCACTTACATTTATTTGTACATAATATTTAATATACACAATACACAAAATCAATTTAAAATACTTATTCAGCTTAGACACAAAAAAACGCGCCTAATAAGGCGCGTTAATTTTTTGTTATGCAATCTCGTTCAATTTAAAAATTAAATGACAATCGAATAACGTCTTACTGGTGGGCGCTAGTGGGCTCGAACCACTGACCCTCGCCTTGTAAGGGCGATGCTCTCCCAACTGAGCTAAGCGCCCTAAAACCAACGGAGCGCTAGTTTACCGCGTCTTTAAGACCTTTACCAGCCTTAAATCCTGGAACTCTAGCAGCAGGAATTTGGATAGTTGCGCCAGTTTGAGGGTTGCGTCCTTGACGAGCAGCACGGTCTTTTACAGAGAAAGTACCAAAACCAACTAAAGCAACTGGATCGCCTTTTTTTAAACTTTCAGTAATGGTTTCGACCATTGAATCGAGAGCTCTACCAGCTGAAGCTTTAGAAATGTCCGCACCAGATGCAATTGCATCAACTAATTCAGATTTGTTCACATTATTCCCCTTACAATTATTTCTATAGTATTAAGAGCATATTTTTAGAGTAATTCCTTTTATGCTCCCTGCACTTGACTTTATACCAATGGAAGAAATTAACTGTCAAGTAAGAAATGACTTAAACGGCAGAAATCTTCTGGCTTTGCTCAATATTCGACCATATTCTAGCATTTTTATAATATTTTAATAAAAACGGCTAAATATAAACGAACTTGAGATAGCAGTCCTTTATCAATGCGGTTTAGTACTCGTTTGAGTATTAACCCGTTTCTTATTAGATTTTGGTTTAGTCTTTGTAGTCTTTTTACTGTCTGAAATAACAGGCGTTGGAATACAAATAAGTGCTTTCTCAAGTACTTCATCAATCCATTGCACTGGGATTATTTCCAAGTCACCAATGATATTAGAGGGTATATCAATGAGATCTTTCTCATTTTTGCTTGGGATCAGTACGCGTTTAATACCACCTCGATGAGCCGCCAGTAACTTCTCTTTTAGTCCGCCTATGGGCAAAACTTCACCACGTAAAGTTATTTCACCCGTCATTGCAACATCTTTTCTAACGGATATACCTGTTAGAGAAGAAACTAATGCTGTACACATTGCACAACCGGCACTAGGCCCGTCTTTTGGCGTTGCTCCTTCTGGAACGTGAACATGAATATCTTTAGTCTGATAAAAATCTTCGTCAATTCCCATGGAAGTAGCTCGGCTCCGTACCACTGTCATCGCAGCGGTAATTGATTCTTGCATAACCTTGCCTAAATGTCCTGTAGAGGTCGCCTTGCCTTTACCTGATGTAGCAACTGCTTCAATCGTTAAAAGCTCTCCACCGACCTGTGTCCAAGCTAAACCCGTCACTTGCCCTACTTGATCTTTCTCTCCAGCAATGCCGTAATCAAATTTCTCGACACCGAGGTATTTTGAAAGATTACCGACATTTACTTTTATATTCTTGATGGTTTTATCTAACATTAATTGTTTAACGACTTTGCGACAAATTTTGGATAAATCTCTTTCTAAATTTCTGACCCCAGCTTCGCGGGTATAATGCCGAATAGTATTCACAATTGACGTTTTAGATAAAGAAAGATCATCATTCTTTAAACCATTTACTTTTAATTGTTTAGGCAATAAATATTTTTGTGCAATATTTAACTTTTCATCTTCTGTATATCCTGAAAGTCTAATCACTTCCATTCGGTCAAGTAAGGGCGCAGGAATATTCATTGAATTCGCGGTACAAACAAACATCACTTCAGACAGGTCAAAATCAACTTCTAAAAAATGATCATTAAAACGATTATTTTGTTCAGGATCTAAAACTTCCAATAATGCAGACGCCGGATCGCCTCTCATATCAGATGACATTTTATCAATTTCATCTAATAATATCAGTGGGTTCTTAACTTTAGTTTTAGTTAATTTTTGAATTATTCGACCGGGCATTGAACCAATATAAGTCCTTCTATGACCGCGAATTTCAGCTTCATCCCTTATCCCACCAAGTGCAATACGAACAAATTCTCGTCCCGTTGAGCGTGCAATTGACTCACCTAATGATGTTTTACCCACACCTGGAGGCCCAACCAAACAGAGTACAGGTCCCTTGAGCTTTTTAACTCGTGTTTGTACCGCCAAAAACTCTAATATTCGCTCTTTGACTTCCTCCAAGCCGAAATGATCATCATTGAGTATTTTTTCAGCTTTATCTAATTTCGATTGTAGCGGACTTGTTTTCTTCCATGGCAGATCAACTAACCAATCAATATAGCCTCTTACGACGGTTGCCTCGGCAGACATGGAAGGCATCATTTTAAGTTTCTTTAGTTCCGAAATTGCTTTTTCTTTTGCTTCTTTACTTAAACCTGTTTTACTTATTTTTTTGGCTATTTCATCAAAATCAGAAGAGCCGTCATCATCGCCAAGCTCTTTTTGAATAGCTTTTATTTGTTCATTCAAATAATAATCACGTTGACTCTTATCCATTTGATTTTTCACACGGCCTCGGATTTTTTTCTCGACCTGTAATATCTCCATTTCTGATTCCATTAAAGACATTAAAAATTCTAAACGTTTGATCACATCATCAATATCAATCACTTTCTGTTTTTGCTCTATCTTTAATAGCATATGCGCAGCAATGACATTAGCTAATTTTTCGACACTATCAATTGATGAAACAGTATTTAAAACTTCAGGAGGGATCTTTTTATTCAACTTAACATAACTTTCAAACATCCCCTTTGCTGATCGCATTGTTGGGGTTTTTACTTTTTTATTAGTTAGAACATCTCCTCGTATTTCTACTTTTGCAGAATAGAAATCGTCATTTTGAGTTAACGTTTTAATTTTAGCCCTTTCCACGCCTTCAACTAAAACCTTTAAATTTCCATCAGGCAGTTTTAATAGTTGCAAAATATTAGCAATACAACCATTTTCGTATATATCTTTAACTTTTGGATAATCTTTATTTGCATCTTTTTGCGCAACTAATAACACTTGATTAGTAGAGTCAGCAGCATATTGGAGTGCCTTAATAGATTGCTCTCTACCAACAAACAAAGGGATCACCATTTGAGGAAAAACAACGACATCTCTCAAGGGTAAGACGGCAAATTGGTTCTCTTCTAAACGGCGTTCTTCTAAAGATTTTTTTTCTAGCTTTATAGGCTTGTTCATTTTATATTTTTAACCTTGAATGGAACTACGGGGAACACAAATAATTCTATATAGAATATAAAAAATCGGTACCAATTAAAAATAACGGATACCGACTAATTTATCTTACTTGAGAAATTGATTAAAATAGATACATTTTTCTATTTAGTGGCTACTTTTTTCTCTTGGCTCTCATATATTAAAAGAGGTTCTGATTCTCCATCGACTACAGCCGCATCAATCGCTACTTTTGTGACACCATCCATAGATGGAAGATCGTACATCGTATCCAGCAACACTTTTTCTAAAATAGAACGAAGTCCTCGAGCACCTGTTTTTCTTTCCATACCTTTTTTAGCAATGGCTTTTAAAGCATCCTCTCGAAACTCTAGGTTAACCTCTTCCATATCGAAAAGTTTTGAGTACTGTTTCGTTAGCGAGTTTTTAGGCTCAGTTAATATTCGGATTAAGGATGTCTCATCTAGCTCTTCTAAGGTTGCAATAACAGGAAGACGACCAACAAACTCAGGAATTAATCCATATTTAACTAAATCATCAGGCTCTATTTCTTTGAATATTTCACCTAAATTCTTATTTTCTTCTTTACTTCTTACTTGAGCCGAAAAACCAATACTTGATTTTTCTGATCGATCGCGAATAATTTTATCTAATCCGGAAAAAGCACCACCGCAAATAAACAAAATTCGACTGGTGTCAACTTGCAAAAATTCCTGTTGGGGATGTTTACGACCACCTTGAGGAGGCACCGATGCAACAGTACCTTCAATTAGTTTTAATAATGCTTGTTGAACCCCTTCTCCAGAAACATCTCGAGTAATTGAGGGGTTATCTGCTTTACGTGAAATTTTGTCTATTTCATCAATGTAGACAATACCATGTTGCGCTTTTTCAACATCATAGTCACATTTTTGTAATAATTTTTGGATGATATTTTCAACGTCTTCCCCCACATAGCCCGCTTCAGTTAAGGTTGTTGCATCAGCAATGGTAAATGGTACGTCGAGCATTCTTGCTAACGTTTCTGCTAACAGTGTTTTACCCGTTCCAGTAGGTCCAATCAATAATATATTACTTTTACCTAATTCAACTTCAGGATTTTTTTCATCACCCTCATGTTGGAGTCGCTTATAGTGATTATAAACGGCAACCGCTAGTACACGCTTAGCTCTATCTTGACCAATAACATACTCTTTAAGATGATCGTCAATTTCTTTTGGCGTTGGCAATTTATCAGACGTTTCTTTCTGATGAATCTCTTGTATTTCCTCTCTAATAATATCATTACAAAGTTCGACACATTCATCACAGATGAAGACAGAAGGGCCAGCAATTAATTTACGGACTTCGTGTTGGCTTTTACCACAGAATGAGCAATAGAGTAATTTTCCACTATCATCTCTGCCACCTGATTTCTTTTTATCACTCATCGAAACTTCCTATTCATTTGTCCGACATCAATAATCAAATACTAGCTAGTTTTAGCTTAGACCTAAACGGTCAGTTTTGTCGATAGAACTATGACCTAAATTCATCTATTTTTAAAATATTTGTGAATAATGTACTAATTTTATTAAACTTCAACTCTAATTGGCAATTTATGCATCTCGAGAATTAATCACTTTATCAATAATTCCATATTTTGCGGCTTCTTCCGCACTCATAAAGTTATCTCTATCGGTATCTTTTTCAATCTCTTTTAGTTTTCTACCGGTATGATGAGCTTGAATGCGGTTTAAGTTATCTCTTAATTTCAATATTTCCTTAGCATGAATCTCTATATCCGATGCTTGCCCTTGAAATCCACCCAATGGTTGATGGATCATTATTCTTGAGTTCGGTAGCGCAAAACGTTTGTCTTTAGCTCCACCTGTCAATAAAAAGGCTCCCATACTGGCTGCTTGGCCAATACACAATGTGCTCACATCAGGCTTTATAAATTGCATAGTGTCGTAAATAGCCATTCCTGCAGTAACCACTCCGCCAGGTGAGTTTATGTATAAAGAAATATCTTTATCTGGATTTTCAGACTCCAAAAACAACATTTGCGCGACAATCAAGTTAGCCATGTGATCTTCAACCTGACCCACCAAAAATATAACTCTTTCTTTTAGCAATCTCGAATAAATATCATAAGAACGCTCACCTTTTGGTGTTTGCTCTACTACCATCGGAACTAAACCCATCATCTGCTCTATTTCTTTATTCATAATATTCCTAATTATAGTATTTTGAATTCAAATCTTCTTAATTATAGTATTTCTAATTATTGATTATTATTACGTTTTATTGATTTAAGAAAATTTTGTATTTTTGCTGAGCTACCAACTTTATAACTAACATACACAAAAAAACCCAGTAGTTAAAACAATTATAGTCAACTTATGGGCAAACTATAGTTATTTCAACACTGGGTTACAAATATTTGTTGGTTATGCAGTTTATTTAGCAAAACGGTTCAAATTTTATTCAGAATCAGAACTTTCCTCTTTAACTTCTTCAATTTTATGTTGATCCGCTTCAGTATCTTTAGGGTTCATTAATTCATCAAAAGTGACTGTGGTTTCAGTCATCTTTGCACCAGCTTGCACTAAATCAATCACCGTATCTTCTAGAACGAGTTGTTCGATTTCACTTAAGCGCTTTTCATCAGATAAATAGTAGTTTACGACTTCTTCTGGTTGCTCGTAGACTGACGCCAATTCATCTAATTTTGTTTTCACCTTTTCATTATCTGCTGTAATCTTATTCTGTTGAATAATTTCACTAACAATCAAACCTAATTTAACTCTTTTAGTTGCTTTATCAGCAAATAGTTCATTCGGTAAATCAGGTAAACTAGAAGAATCTCCTCCAAACTGTTGTAATGCTTGCTGTTTTTGCTGGTTAATTTCTTGCTCGACTAATGCCTTTGGCATATCAAAATCATGTATATCAACTAAAGCATCCATTACCTGTTGCTTTATTTTAGAAGTGATCACTTGCTTTAACTCTCTCTCCATATTTTTACGTATATCTGCTTTCATGTCCGCAATTTTGCCATCAGCAACGCCTAATTTTTCAGCTAACTCACCCATTTTAAGCGCTTCTTTTTTGTTAATTTTACTGACTTTAGTTACAAATATCGCGTCTTTTCCTGCTACGTCTTTGTTTTGATAGTCTTCAGGAAAAGTGACTTTCACTTCAATTTCATCACCAGTTTTCGCTCCAACAAGTTGCTCTTCAAAGCCTGGAATCATCTGTCCTTTACCTAATAACAGTTCAAAATTATCGGCCTTTCCACCATTAAACTCTTCACCATCAATTGTCCCCACAAAATCAATAATTACTTGATCATCATTTTTTGCTTTACGTTTAACTTCGACCCAATTAGATTGTTGCTCTCGAAGTGTATCAACCATTTTAGCTAAATCGTCGTCACTAACCTCAGCAGTCACTTTTTTAATTTCCACCATTGAGAAATCTTGCAATTTAATTTCTGGGTAAATATCAAAGGTCGCAGTAAATTCGATATCTTTACCTTCATCCATAGAGATAGGCTCTATGCGAGGAGGGCCTGCAGGTTGCATTTTTTCTTGTACAACGGCTTCGTAAAAAGAGCGTTGCATTACATCAGAAATGACGTCTTGGCGTACATGTTCACCAAATCGTTTTTTAATCACATTTAACGGTATTTTACCTGGTCTAAAACCATTAAGACGTTGAGTTTTTGCCAACTCTTTCATTTTGGTTAAAGCGACGTCGTCAATCATACTTGACTCAACACCAATCGTTAGTTTTCTTTCTAGACCTGATGTAGTTTCTACTGAAACTTGCATAATATGCTCCGATTTTTAACAGATTGCATTTTTAAAATTAGCTGAATTTAAGCTAGTAGGAAAGTATTAGCATGAGATTTTGTGTGCAACTAACTATATGAATAACAAAACTCTATAATATAAGCGATACTAAAAAGTATGCCATAGAGCGTTATTAAGGATAGTAGCAAAGCTCAGGCAACCACCCACTGACTCAAGTCAGAAAATGTTAGGGGATCTCCCTTTATTTTTTCTAAATTAGTAACTAGTGGTGCGAGAGGAGAGACTCGAACTCTCACGCCGCAAGACACTGGAACCTAAATCCAGCGCGTCTACCAATTCCGCCACTCTCGCACTAGGTTACTAATCGGTTATTCCGTTACATTTCCATAAAAACATTTAGAAACTAACTAATAACAATGGGTTATTTTAATAAAATAACCAAAATATGGGGTGGACGATGGGGTTTGAACCCACGACAACCGGAATCACAATCCGGGACTCTACCAACTGAGCTACGCCCACCATAATTCTTTTTAAGTTTTTAGCTATCGACTTTAACCGAACTTAAAACTTATGAGGACACAAATGGCGCGCCCGGCAGGATTCGAACCTGCTACCCTCGGCTTAGAAGGCCGATGCTCTATCCAGATGAGCTACGGGCGCATTGTTTATCCTATGACCTTACTTTCTTTTGTATTGATTCATTCAAAATTGAACATTCCAATTTAAAGGAAAGAAAATTGGTCGGGGTGGAGAGATTCGAACTCCCGACATCCTGCACCCAAAGCAGGCGCGCTACCAGACTGCGCTACACCCCGACGTACACTCGAAAAAAGAACTAAAATTAGTCAGACAATTCACTAATTTACCCTTATCTCGAGAGCGCGGAATAATACTGATTTAAGTCATGGAGGTCAACAAAGAAAACCATTAAATTAAAAAAAATGAATCAACGTTATACCGACTCATTAGTTTCGGTTAATTATTCTGCAATTAGCCCTGCCAGAATAGGTCTCCGCCGTGGTCTTCTATCGTTTCTAATACTTTCCCGCCGCCTCTGGCCACACAAGTTAACGGATCTTGTGCAACAATAACTGGCAAGCCAGTTTCTTCCATAAATAACCGGTCAAGATCTTTAATCAATGCACCTCCTCCAGTTAAAACCATACCTCTTTCAGAAATATCTGCGGCCAACTCTGGTGGCGATTGCTCAAGTACCGAACGAACAGCTCTAATCATCCCACTTAGAGGATCTTGTAATGCTTCTAAGACTTCATTGCTGTTTATTGTAAATTTACGCGGGATCCCTTCTGCTAAGTTTCTTCCACGTACATCAATTTCCATCACATCATTGCCTGGAAAAGCTGTACCGATTTCGTGCTTAATACGCTCAGCCGTTGATTCTCCGATAACCGTTCCATAATTACGCCTAACATAATCAATAATGGCATCATCAAACCTATCGCCACCAATTCTGACAGAATCCGAAGAGACCACACCATTTAAAGAAAGTATCGCAATTTCAGTTGTCCCACCTCCAATATCAACGACCATGGAACCTCTCGCTTCACCAACAGGTAAACCCGCACCAACAGCCGCTGCCACAGGCTCTTCAATAAGATACACGTCTCTTGCACCCGCCCCATACGCGGATTCTTTAATTGCTCTTCGTTCAACTTGAGTTGAGCCACAAGGTACGCAAATCAATACTCTAGGGCTTGGTCTCATAAAAAAGCTTGTATCATGCACTTTTCTAATAAATTCTTGAAGCATTTTTTCTGTCACTTCAAAGTCAGCGATTACTCCATCTTTTAAAGGACGAATAGCGGTAATATTACCGGGGGTTCTTCCTAGCATTGCCTTAGCATCCGAACCGACAGCGGCGATTGTTTTATTACCACCTCTTTCATGGCGAATAGCCACAACAGAAGGTTCATTCAATACGATCCCTTGTTCACGCATATAAATCAAGGTGTTCGCAGTTCCAAGATCAATCGAAAGATCCGCAGAAAATAAGCCTCTAATTTTGTTAAACATATAGTTTTGTTATTCCTAATCGGTTTAATCATTGACAAATAAATTTTCATCAATCTAATAAAGGGTTTATACCTTAATTTTTGCTTAAACAGAAGAAATTGTTATAATTTTACATCTCTCAAGCAATTCTTAACTTACTCTAAGGTCTCTAAGACAAATAATGTTACTTATAATTCAACCTCTAGATCGCATTACGGTTAAACCAATCGTTCAACTAGCGAAACAAATATGGCATGAACATTACGATTCAATAATTGGCATCCAGCAAGTCGACTATATGCTAAACAAATTTCAAAGTGAAAAAGCGATCACTCAACAACAATTAGACGGTTATCAATATTTTTTAGTATTTGAAAATTCACTCTTAAACTCATCAAATGGACAAAATAATCAACTTATAGGTTATTTTTCAGTGAAAGAAAAGGATAACAATAGTTTGTTTATTAGTAAATTTTACTTATCCAACAATGCTAGAGGTAAAGGTTATGGCCGTAAAATGCTTCAATTTATAGAAACTAAAGCCCAAGAATTAAATAAAGATAGTCTGGATCTAACAGTCAATAAATTTAACGATGCCTACAAAATATATTTAAAGCTAGGTTTTGAAAAAGTTGGAAGTGCTCAATTTGATGTCGGGGGCGGATACATTATGGATGACTATTTACTTAAAAAACCTATTGCTAAAGAACTTTAACCAATTTTATTCAGATCAACAATTCCATGACGAATTGCCATATGAGTTAACTCAACATCATTTGCAATATTTAATTTTTCAAATAATCGGTAACGATAACTGTTGACTGTTTTCGTACTCAAAAACAAACTATCAGAAATATCTTGAACTTTTTGACCTTGAGTTATCATCAACATAACTTGCATTTCTCTTTCAGATAAAATGTCAAAAGGTGATTCAGAGTCGGGTTCAAGTGCTTTAAGAGCCATTTGTTGGGCTATATCAGGCGTAATATAACGTTTACCCGTTTTAACTTGAATAATGGCTTTCACCATTTCTGAGATATCAACACCTTTAGTTACATAACCGGCTGCTCCAGCTTGCATAAACTTAGTCGGGTAAGGCTCTTCGTTGTGAACAGTTACGGCAATGACTTTTATATCAGGATCAAATCGAATAAGTCTTCTGGTTGCTTCTAATCCACCAATACCTGGCATATTAGCATCCATCAAAACAACTTCAGGTCTTAGCTCTCTGGCTAACTTAATTGCTTCTTCACCACTTTCAGCTTGTGCAACTACTTTAATTTTATCGAAGTCGGCTAACATGCTTGAAATACCGGTTCGAATTAATTCGTGATCATCCACAATAAGAACTTTTATCAAGTGCTTCTCCCTGTAGTTAAGAATTGTCAGCTTACCACGTTATTAAGGATAGGCAAATGAGATTTTGGAGGATTCAGTCACTGATTCAAAATGAGTAAATGAAACATCAAGAATCTAGTTATTATCATTATTTTGCATGTTATAATCACCTTCATAAATACGACTAACTCTAAATAATCAATGCAAAAATCTATTAATTCACAAGAACATAAAAAATACAATGCACCAAAAGATCTATTAAAAAAGAAAGTCATTCTAATCACTGGTTCTAGCGACGGTATAGGTAAAAGCGTGGCTTATAGCTACGCTAAATATGGCGCAACAGTCATACTACATGGACGCAATATAGATAGGTTGGAAAATATTTATGATGAAATATGTCATGCTGGATATGCCACACCAGCGATTATACCTCTTGATCTATCTAAAGCGACTACCCATGACTACCAAAAACTATGTGAAACAATTGATAATGAATTTGGGCAATTAGATGGGATTGTTCATAATGCCGCATTAATCAGCGAACTAGCTCCTATAGAGTTTACCGATCCCACTAACTGGCTTGATGTAATGCATGTCAATATTAATGCTGTTTATTTATTAACTCACAGTTGTTTACCTCTCCTCAAAAAGTCTATTAATGCTTCGATTATTACCACCTCATCAAGTGTTGGTAAAATCGGTCGTGCATATTGGGGACCATATGCCATCTCAAAATTTGCCGTAGAAGGATTCACTCAGGTTCTTGCTGATGAACTAGAAAAAACTAATGTCAGGATCAATGCTATAAACCCAGGAGCCACAGAAACAAAAATGCGAGCGAGCGCTTACCCTGCCGAAGACAGAAGCAAATTAACTCAACCAGAAGAATTAATGCCAAGTTATTTGTATTTAATGGGCAGAGACAGTTTGAGCGTAAACGGAGCATCTATAAATGCTCAATAAATTGATGATGACCAATCAAACAAGCCTTACAACTGTCGAATTATTGACTAAGTCACCCCTACTAAGCTCAATGTATCCATAAGTCTCTGTTTTTACTTACCTAGTATCGTTTGGCACAACACTTGCTTGTTATATAATTACGGTAACAATGTAGCAAATATGATATAAATAGTCTTATGGAAACAACATCACCAGAAAAAGTCATCGGCTTAGATGACTACCGAAGCAATACTCAATTAGAAAATCTAGAAGGGATTTCTAAATTATCGCTTAAATTGCAACAGTCAATTGAATTAACACCTCTTTTGCAAACCTTTTGTGAACAAACTGCGGAGTTAGTTCCTTGTGATTCAGTGGGTTACAACAATGATAATATTGAGTTTTCTTATCAAGCAGGCAAAAGTGAGAAACATCACTGCAAATATCGTTTAGTTTTGGAAGGTGATGAGCTAGGTGAGTTGCTTTGTACTCGTAAAACACCTTTTACAATGCGTGAAACTCAACTATTAGAACGAATAATTTCCCTGCTAATTTATCCTCTAAGAAATGCGCTTTTGTATCACAATGCAATTGCTCAAGCTCATAAAGATCCGTTGACTCAGATATTTAATCGAGCAGCATTTAATGAAGCTCTTGATAAAGAGTGCCATGCCTACCGTCGACATAAAACTGAGTTCTCGATTATGATGATTGATATTGATTTTTTTAAAGCGGTTAATGATACCTACGGGCACATAGCTGGCGATAAAATATTACAAGCAACTGCAGAGATTATTCAACAAACTATTCGTCGCTCGGATGAAGTTTATCGCTACGGTGGAGAAGAATTTGTAGTGATATTAAGTAATACAAGTGAAGGTGGTGCTCGTTTTATAGCTGAGCGAGTTAGAAAAGAGATACAAAAACTAAGGGTTAGCTTCAATCGCCTAATTAAAGTTACAGCAAGTATTGGAATTTGTTCTAGTGAAACGACAAAAGATGTTAACTTACTGCTTGGAAATGCTGATAAAGCACTTTATCATTCCAAAAAATCTGGACGCAATCAAGTTTCTGTCCACCCAGAATGACCGCAAATCTATAAAAATTAAACTCCTGTGTAGATTTCTTTGAACTTTATAATTCATTTATTAGATAGAATTATTTCATCTTAAAACCTTGTTTTTCATAAAATAATTCTTCTTTTCAAAAGAAATTGAGTCAGAATACTCTATAAGTCTTTGAATTATTTCATATTTACTCAAATGACTTCATTTTTAACTAATTCATCTTATGGTCTATGCTTTGACGTATATATTGTATATCTGATATTAACCAAAGCCAAATACACAATTATTTACATGCTTTTTAATTATATATAAAACTTTTTTGTTTTTTTGACGTCATAGTTATTAAGTTTACAAGTTTCCCTCGGTTCTTGTCATGGAACCTTTTCCCGGCCTGATCTGCCAATCTGTCCGGGTTTTTTTTGCCTATTTTTTAGACTTCCTAAAAGCATCTACAATATGCTGAGTTTCAGCGGTCAGAAGTTCCCATAATTTATCAAAGCGAGAGCCAACAAAAGCATTTTCTCGAATATGTTTTTCACTCATTATACTAGGATCTGTTTTCAAGACTTTTAGGCTTTTAGTTGACGCTATGACTAACGCTACCGAGATTAGCTTTTCTTCTGAGCAATAACGTCTATCATGTTTTGAAGATGTATTAACTTCTTTAGTGTAATAGTTAGCATCATAATTAAGCATCTCGCTCACAAGTAACGACTTTATCATCTTTAAAAACTGTTGCCTTCTAGCCACACCAACAATGGGTGAATCTAAACCATTTGATGCCGCAATATTTCTAACAACATTAGTTTGATTAATTTGATAATCGACACCAATAGAGTCTAGAAGTGACGATATATCTGAGCGCTCCTCTTCGAGTTTTAATCCAAAAAAGTCATCCAGTGTTAGCATATTAAGTATTTATTAAGCCAATTATAAATAAAGTGTAGCATATAAATATGATTGTAAATACAGACAAGCGAGTAAT
>CAZRPK010000014.1:0-37487 GCA_964601915.1 uncultured Kangiella sp.
AAAAATATTTGAAAGATACGTTTAGTTTTGAAATACTAGACAAGATCTCAATGGAGATGAGTGACAATGAAGCGGCTGATCTGCTTCAAACCGAGAGACGGAAATTATTTAAAATCATCTTTGAGCAGGATAAAAAGTATGCTTAATTGAATTTACCCACTTCATGCTCATTTCTATTTTGGAATATACTACGGTTGTTATTGAGCTGTATATAGATTTCATTTGAATAAGCTATTTAGAACCTGTACTAATTCATCATAACTTAAACATAAAAAGGTCAACTTTGTAACTTAGGCTTTTCTGTTAGTATTGATTGTTAAATTTGATTACTCATTTTGGTTGTTCACATAAGTAAGTTCGGGATTATATAATGAAAAAAATATGGTTACTTCCAATTACGCTACTATCTTACTTATTCGGTCGTATTAATTGGTTTGCACCACCTTGGTTAAAGGCTCTAGATAATATTAGAAGAACTAAGCCGGTCATTTTTTATGGGTTATTTATTGGTGTTATTTTGTTCGTCGGAGTTTTTCAATATTACCAATCTCTACCACAAGCTATTTCGGTAAAAGCGGAATTTGGATTGATTGGTCATACGCCAAATAGAGAAAATGTCACCCCCGATAACCTTAGAATACATTTTGTTTATGATCTTGATCGTTTAAATGATGATCAAGAATATCCTCACGGAAGCCCTTCAATCGCTAGGATTGATTTGTTAGGTGGCGAAGTGAAACAAGGTATTAAACTATCACCCTCTAAAAAAGGACGCTGGGAATGGGTAGATGATAAGCAGTTAACTTTTACGCCTGAAAATGATTGGGCGCCGGGGATTAAATATGAAGTTGAATTTGATGCGAGTATTTTTGTTACGGAAGCCAATCTATCGGAGTATAGCTACCAATTTACTACACCTAATTTTTCAACATCAATTGATCGTATTGAGTTCTATCAAGATCCACAAGATATTTCGATTAGGAGAGTTATATCAACGCTTCGTTTTTCTCACCCTGTGGACAAAAAATCTTTAGAGAAAAAATTAAGTATGAGTATGCGCCCTTCAAACTCAGACATCAAAAAACAAGCGGAACCTTATACTTTTAAAATTAGTTATGATAAAAATCTTCGCGAAGCTTATGTACAATCCCAAGCTGTCCAACTGCCTAACGAACCTAATTATATGAAACTCGAAATTGATGCGGGAGTTAAATCACTATTTGGTGGTGAAGCGAATACTAAAGTTATTGATAAAAAAATACTCATACCAGATATTTATAGTTTTTTAAAGGTCTCTCAGTCACAAATACAAATAGTTAAAAATGACAAAAATCAACCAGAACAAGTGTTGATGCTTGAGATTACTGATGGTATTGATCAATCAGAGTTGTTTGATAAATTCCAACTTTACCTCTTACCTAAAAAAGGTGAAGCTAACGGTAAAAACTATTGGAGTAGCCCTAGAGAAGTTAGTCCGAATATATTAACCGAAAAGTCAAAGATAGATTTTAGAATGATAAGCAACGAGAAATCTTTTTCCAAACTATATAGTTTTGTGATTGATGTTCCGGAAAATAGAAGTCTTTATCTCAAAATTGATAAAGGATTGAAATCAGTCAATCGTTTTGTTTTGGCATCATTTTATGATTCAGTGATAAGAGCCCCTAATTACCCTAAAGAAGTACAAATCGCTGGTGAAGGTTCTTTATTGACTCATTCAGGTGATCATCAGTTAAGTATTTTATCTCGAGGTGTGCCGACTTTAAAATACAGTGTTGGTCGACTGATGGAAGATCAAATTTACCATTTGATGACTCAAACTTATGGCGATATCAATAATCCTAGATTTTCTTCTTGGAATTTCAAGTCGGAAAATATTGCCGAGTTCGATCATAAAATAGTTGATATGGTTAGCCAGCATCCAAAACAGTCAAACTATTCTTCACTCGACCTTAGTCAATTTATTCCACAAGATATAAATCGCTTAGGTCTATTTTTTATTAAGGTACAAGGCTGGGATAGAGAAAATAACCGACAAATTTATGGCGTTGAAGATAGTCGATTAGTATTGATTACCGATCTTGGACTAATTGTCAAAAATAATGCAGATAAAACCCATGATTTTTTTGTCCAGTCTATTAAAACGGGCAAACCGGTTGTGGGTGCAAGAATTGAACTATTAGGTAAAAATGGCATTCCACTTTATTCAAAAGTGACATCAAGTCGAGGTCACGTCAATTTCCCTTCGACTCGTGATTTTAAAAATGAAAAACAACCCACGGTGTATCTAGTAAAAACTAAAAATGATATTTCCTTTATTCCTTTTGACCGTTATTCTCGTCAGATAAACCTTTCCAAATTCGATATTGGCGGCGTGTATAATAGACGTGGAAAAGAGTCGCTAAATGCCTACTTGTTTTCTGATCGTGGTATTTATCGACCTGGCGAAAAAGTTAATATTGGGTCAATTGTAAAAAACTTTGACTTTTCGAATGTTGAAAATATTCCATTAGAGTTTGTTATAAGAGGGCCGAGAAATAATGAAATAAAAGTTAAAAAATTGAATTTGGCGGAATTGGGTTTTTTTGATTTTCAATATCAAACTCTATCCAATTCCGATACCGGGCGTTATTCTGCTTCTTTACATTTGGTTCGTAATAACAAATCTCGTGGTAGAGAAATCGGTTTAGTCAATTTTAAAGTGGAAGAATTTCAGCCAGACACGATGAAAATTGAAAGTCATTTAATAAAAATTCAGAATAAAGGATGGAGTGATAACAAAAATATTCAGGTAAAAGTCTCTTTACAAAATTTGTTTGGGTTGCCTGCACAAAATAGAATTTTGACTGGTCGAGTGATTGTTAAGCCAATCAATTTCGCATTCAAACAATATGAAAATTATCAATTCACTTCTCCATTTTTTGATCAGAAAAAAACATCAATGCGTTTAGATAGTCAGTTACCAAAACAAAAATCCGATGCGGATGGTTCTGCCATTTTTGATATTGATCTACAACAATTCAGTCAAGGCTCTTACCGGTTACATTTTATTGCGGAAGGATTTGAGCCTGGCGGGGGAAGAAGTGTGGTTTCAAATAATACCGTTTTAATTTCGCCTTTAAGTGAATTAGTTGGTTATAAAGTTGATGGGAAGTTGGATTACATTAACGCTAAAAGTAAGAGGAATATTGAATATATAGCAATCAACAAAATACTCAAACAAGTTGCAAAGTCAAATTTGACAATTAATCTATTACAAATTGAAAACATTTCAACATTAGTAAAACAGTATAATGGTTTGTATAAATACCAATCCGTAAAAAAAGAGAGAAATATTAGCGCTGAGTCGATTAGTTTTTCGGAAAAAGGTTATGTATTAGAAATTGATACCAGCCAGCCTGGCGATTTTGCGGTTGAAATAATTGATGAACAGAATAGGCGATTATCGCGGGTTGAGTATACTATTGTTGGTCATGCTAACCTTGCTGGAAAAATTGATAAAAATGCTGAGTTGCAGTTGAAATTAAATAAAACTGATTATTTGCCCGGCGAAGTGATCGAAATGAGTATAAAAGCACCCTATGTAGGTGCGGGTCTGATAACAATAGAAAACGATAAAGTCAGGCATTTTAAATGGTTCAAATCAGAAAAATTAAGTAGCTTGCAAACGATTAAATTACCTAAAGAACTGGAAGGCAATGCCTATGTAAATGTGGCTTTTGTGCGTGATTTTTCATCCAAAGAAATTTTCACTAGTCCATTAAGTTACGCGGTAAAACCCTTTTCGATTGATAAAAGCCAAAGAAAAATAGATCTAACTCTGGAAATAAATGAGTTGGTACGTCCGGGTAAACCTATGGAAATAAAATACAATGCATCCAAAAGTTCTAAGATAATTATTTTTGCGGTTGATGAAGGCATTTTACAGGTGGCTAAATATAAGCGGCCTGATCCGATTAATCACTTTCTGAAGAAAAGAGCCTTAGCAGTCGATACGCTACAAATTATCGATTTAATTCTACCCGATTTCAAATTACTTAAATCTTTATCCGCTAGTGGTGGGGATATGGATGATAGTCAATTATTAGCCAAAAATATCAATCCATTTAGCAGAAAAACCGATAAGCCAGCTGTATTTTGGTCGGGTATTTTGTCTGCGGAAGAGCAATCTAAAACTATATATTTTGATGTGCCCGACACTTTTTCTGGTTCATTACGAGTAATGGCCGTTGCCGTCGCAGACAGCTCTATGGGAGCAATTCAAAAATCAACTTTAGTCAGAGGGCCATTTGTTATTTCGCCTAAAGTATTAGCTCACGTCGCGCCAGGTGATGAATTTATAGTAACTGTTGGAATCAGTAATATTGTCAAAGGATCAGGAAAAGATGCAGAGTTGAAAATAAATATAGATGCGTCTAAACATTTAACGCTCTTAAATAACCCGTCGACTAAGTTGAAAATTAGCGAAGGCGATGAAGGAATGGTTAGTTTTAAAGTAAAAGCCAACAACATACTTGGAAATGCGGAACTTAAGTTTAGCGTCCGTTACAAAAATGAAGAATCTGAGCGAACTGCCAGTCTTAGCGTAAGACCAGCAATGCCCTATTCCAACTTTTTTGAGAGTGGCTTTGAAAAAAGCGGCACTCTTGCTATCGATCTTAATCGTAAACTCTATGCTAATTTAGCCGAACAAACAATATCAGCATCTGCCAGTCCTTTAGTTTTGGTTTCGGGTTTGACATCCTATTTAGAAAGCTATCCTCACGGTTGTACGGAGCAAGTGGTGAGTAAGATTTTTCCTCTAGTTGGATTAATGACTCATCCGTCTTACGCACCCCATGAGAAAAATATTGACCTTCATTTTTCTCATGTGATCGATAAATTGAGGCAGCGTCAATTAGCTGATGGAGGTTTTGCTTTTTGGCCCGGTCAGCAAGTTGTTGCTGAGTACCCTAGCATCTATGTGATGCATTTTTTGCTTGAAGCATCCTCATTAGGTTATCCAGTGCCAACAGAGATGCTAAGTAGAGGAAAAAGTTATTTGATGAGTTACGTTGCAAAAGAAACTGATTCTTTGGCTCAAGCGAGAAATCGTGCGAACGCAATTTATTTATTGAGTCGTTTAGGTGTCGTTACAACAAATTTTTTAGTTGATCTAGAAGAACAAATGAGAAAAGACGAGACGAATAAAAAATATTCGGTTTCTTGGCGTAAAGATATATTGGTTGTCTATATGGCGGCAACGTATAAATTATTGCAAAAAGATACGCTAGCAAACAAACTGATTGCGGAATATAAAATTATTAGCATTAGTAATTCTCATTCGGGTTCTAATTACCCGTCGGGAAATCAATTAGATAGTGAAAGTCGCGCTTTTCATTCCTCTTTAAGTCAAGATGCTCAATATATCTATTTATTATCGAAACATTTTGAGGCAAAAGCAAAATCACTTTCGGGTGACAATATTCTTGCGTTGACTTCAAAAATATTTAGAGGAGAATATAATACCATATCTTCTGCTTATTCAATTTTGGCTTTAGGAGCTTATAGCAAGTTGGCACTTAACAACCAATTTAATGAAGGTATAAAATTTTCAAAGAAGAATAGCAAAAATAAGGAAAAGACTTTGCAGTCAATGCTCAATCCTTTTGCTAGTGCCAGTTATCCAGTAACAACAAAAGAAATAAAAATTGAGGGCGATAACCCCCTCTACTTTTTGAATAATCAATCGGGTTTTGAACAACAATTGCCAGAAAAACCTGTTCGAAATGGGATTGAAATAAATAGAGAGTTTCTTGATAGTCAGGGTAATGAAGTAACAAGTTTTGAGCAAGGACAAGAATTGACAGTGCGATTGAGAGTTCGAGCGTTAGATAATACTCATCTCACCAATATTGCGGTAATTGACTTACTTCCCGGTGGATTCGAAGTGATTAGAAGCTCTGTTGATCGTACGGCTTATAATTGGATAGCCGATTACGTTGATATAAGAGAAGATAGAGTTATTTATTACGGCAATTTTGGTTCGAGCATAAGGGAATTGACTTATAAAGTTAAATTGGCTGCCGCTGGTAATTTTGTGATTCCACCCTCTGTCGCGGAATCAATGTATGACCGATCGATTAAAGGAATTTCAAAAGCAAGTCGTTTTACGGTTACACCACAAATTAATGTTGATAAATGAAGAGGCGACTTCGAACTTATTTTTTGCGTTTATTACTGTTTACTTTGTTATCGGGGATGCTTTGGTACATGTTCTGTCCTCGACCTGAATTAAAGCAATTTACTACCTATTCAACTGCAATTTTTGATAAGTCAGGTGAATTGTTAAAATTAACGTTAGCACGAGATGATCGTTATCGTCTTTATCAAAAATTTGAACAATTATCACCAGATTTTATTCAAGCAACTTTACTTTACGAAGACAAAAATTTTTACCAGCACTTTGGTGTTGATTTTCTTGCTGTCATTAAGGCTTTTTGGTCAACTTACATTACTTCTGGACGTCGCGTGGGTGCTTCGACAATCACAATGCAAGTGTCTCGATTGCGCTGGAATATAAACTCTACTAATTTCTTAGGAAAAATTAAACAGATATTTCGCGCTATCCAATTGTCACGCCACTACAGTAAACAGCAGATCCTAGAAGCTTATTTTAATATGGCTCCTTATGGGGGTAATATCGAAGGAGTTGGCGCGGCGAGTTTAATTTATTTTAACAAATCAGCTAAAAAATTAAGTTTACCTGAAGCATTAACTCTTGCCGTTATTCCACAAAACCCTAATAAAAGAAATCCGATCAGTAAAAAAGGCTACCAAGAATTACTCACGTCCAGAGCTAATCTCTTTCAGCGGTGGATTGATGTAAACCCTCATGATCTAATCAAACAAGAATATTTCGAACTACCTCTTAGTATTCGCGCGGCAAAACAATTACCCAAAGTCGCACCACATTTCACCCAGTATTTATTAAACAGACGTTCACCTTGGTCACATGGAAAGATTGATTCAACCCTTGATAAAGTTCAGCAACTTAAACTTGAGCGAGTTATTAGTAATTATGTTTCTTCAAAGTCAAACTTTGGAATAAACAATGCGTCGGCTTTACTATTAAATTATCGAACAATGGAAATCGAAGCGATGGTTGGTTCGTCAGATTTTTACGACGATCAACTTTTTGGTCAAGTGAATGGTACAACTGCTAAACGCTCACCAGGTTCAACATTAAAACCATTCGTTTATGGTCTAGCCATTGATGAAGGCTTAATTCATCCTATGAGTCTGTTAAAGGATTCTCCAGTTCGTTATGGCGGTTTTACCCCAGAAAACTACGACAAGCAATTTGTTGGGCCGATTGTTGCTAAAGATGCATTGCTCCAGAGTAGAAATGTGCCCGCCGTTGTATTGCAATCTCTACTTAAACAAAGATCGTTTTACGATTTTTTAATCGATGCTGAAGTAAGTGGTTTAAAGACTGAAAGTTTTTATGGGCTGGCGTTAGCGTTGGGTGGTGGCGAACTCACTATGATGGAGTTAACTCGCTTGTATAGCATACTGGCTAATCAAGGATTTTTGCGTTCAGTTAATACTCAACAAAAGGGTGATCAAAGAGATGAGAAAAATGATAATTCGGGATCTAATCTAGGCAAAAAAATCTTGAGTGCTGAGGCTAGTTTTTTAGTCTTAGATATGCTCAAAGATAATCCTGCCCCTGATGCTCTTGATATTGACATTGGTTATTTAGGTAAAAATGATGTCGCATGGAAGACGGGTACTTCTTGGGCATATCGTGATGCGTGGGCCGTTGGTGTATCTGGCCCCTATATTTTAGCTATTTGGGTGGGAAACTTTAATGGTAAAGGTAACAATGCTTTTGTTGGTAGAACGGCAGCAGGTCCTTTATTATTTTATGCATTTGACGCATTAGTTAACGATAAGAATTGGACCGTTGAAAAAGCGTTTTCGCCACAACAATTGAATATTAAGCAAATTGAAGTGTGCGCTAATACAGGTGATTTATATGAAAAATATTGCCCTTCAACAGAATTAACGTGGTTTATCCCAGGTATTTCACCCATTAAAACATCCAACATTTATAGAAGTGTTTCTATAAATAAATCGACTGGTTTACGAAGTTGTTATCCTCAAACCAGAGAAACAGAAAATAAAATATTTGAATTTTGGCCATCTGATATTTTAGCCATTTTTAATCAAGCAGGTATTTCACTTAAAACACCGCCTAAATATGATTCTGAATGTAGCTTAGATAAAAAAAGTCATTCGGGGCAAGAGCCAATCATTACATCACCACAAGCAAGAGTTGAATATGTAATACAAAGTGACAGCAATGCTAATAACCGAATACCTTTTTCAGTTACGGTTGATCCAGATGTGGAAAAAGTATTTTGGTTTGTTAACGGTAAGTATGTGGGAAGTGCAAAACAAGGGACTAGATTTATTTGGCAAGCAACCAATGGAAAACATTCAGTAAAAGTTGTTGATGATTCCGGTAGAGCTGCTAATAAAGATATAATAGTGGTTCAAATTGAGTAATGGAAATTTTAGTGTTTTTGTTTTATTTAAAAGGGATCTATCTCGCTTTGATTCCTCAATAAGAATCAAAGCGAGATTCATTTAACTTGATTTAACGATACTCCTCAGGAGAAGGACAACTACACATCAAATTACGATCCCCATAAACATCATCAATACGATTAACGCTAGGCCAAAACTTAGAATTTTCTTGGCCTTTAACAGGATAAATGGCTTCTTTAATTGAGTAAGGTTTATTCCAATCTAGCAAATCAGTTTGTGTGTGGGGAGCATTACATAGCGGATTATTACCTTCTTGCCACTCGCCAGCTTTTACTTTTTCTGTCTCAGTTTTGATTGAAATCATTGCGTTGATAAATCGTTCGATTTCACAGAGTGGTTCACTTTCTGTCGGCTCAATCATAAACGTGCCAGCAACAGGGAAAGACATAGTTGGTGCGTGAAATCCGTAATCCATTAAACGTTTTGCAAAGTCGACTTCGGTAATTCCGGTTTCAGCTTTAATGGGACGTAAATCGATGATACATTCGTGAGCCACTTTATCATTTCTGCCTCGATATAAAATAGGGTAATGTTCGCTTAATTTTTTGGTTAAATAATTGGCATTTAACAGTGCCATTTTTGTGGATTCTGTGACACCTTCTTTGCCGAGCATGGCTAAGTACATCCAAGTGATCGGTAATACACCTGCACTACCGTAAGGTGCTGCAGAAACAGCGCCATTATTATCACTAATGCCTAATATTTTCGAAACGGCATGGTTAGGTAAAAATTCTTTTAAGTGTTTTTTAACGCCAATGGGACCCACACCGGGACCTCCACCACCATGAGGGATAGCGAAGGTTTTGTGTAAATTCAAGTGTGAAACATCCGAACCCATTAAACCTGGAGAGGTAATACCAACTTGTGCATTCATGTTGGCTCCATCCATATAAACTTGCCCGCCATGCTTATGAATAAGTACACAAATATCGATTATTGATTCTTCAAATACGCCGTGCGTGGATGGATAGGTAATCATTAAACAAGAAAGATTTTCAGAAACTTCTTCGACTTTATTTTTTAAATTTTCAACGTCAATGTTGCCGTCTTCATCGCAATTAATAATGACTACTTTCATATTGGCCATTTGTGCGCTAGCAGGGTTTGTTCCATGTGCCGAGCTTGGGATTAAACAAATATTTCGATGTCCTTGGTCTCTTGACTCATGGTATTTATGAATAGCTAATAAACCGGCATATTCGCCTTGGGCACCTGAGTTTGGTTGTAATGAAACTGCATCGTATCCAGTAATTTCTGCAAGCCAGTTTTCTAAATCATTAGTTAATTGTAAGTAACCTTTTGTTTGTGAACTGGGGGCAAAGGGATGAATGTTGGCAAATGATGACCAAGTGATGGGCAGCATTTCTGAGGTTGCATTTAACTTCATAGTACAACTTCCTAAAGCAATCATGCCATGTACTAATGAAAAATCTTTATTTTCTAAAGATTTTAAATACCTAAGCATTTCAGTTTCTGAGTGATGCGTATTAAAAACAGAGTGAGTTAAAAACTCATCATTTCTAACCAAATCCGAATTGATATTTGTTTCTTTAGCCAGTGAACTTTCTAATTCAGAAAAATCAATTTTTATTTTTTTTCCGCTTATCACATTAAATAAAACTTGTAGCTCTTGTAAACCAACGGTTTCATCAAGACTAATACCGATTTGTGTATTAGGATCAATTCTTAAATTAATATTGGCTGTAGCGGCTCTTGCAATCATGTTGTCGCGATCGTTGGCACAATCAAATGTTAATGTATCAAAATAATTGTCATTTAAAATAGTCACGCCATGAGTTGATAACGCGGATGCTAGTATTTGAGTGAATCGATGAATGCGATCAGCAATTCTTTTTAATCCTTCAGGTCCGTGATAAACAGCATAAAAAGCAGAAATATTTGCCAACAAAACTTGAGCCGTACAAATGTTGGAAGTGGCTTTTTCTCTACGAATATGTTGCTCACGGGTTTGCATTGCCATTCTTAAAGCTGGACGATTATTTTTATCGATTGAAACGCCTATAATACGTCCAGGCATTGAACGTTTGTATTGATCTTTAGTCGCGAAAAAAGCGGCATGTGGTCCGCCAAATCCCATAGGCACACCAAATCGTTGAGACGATCCCAGTACAATATCCGCACCACAGCTTCCTGGCGACTTGAGTAATACTAAACTCATTATGTCCGCCGCAATCGCAACGATTGCTTTGTGAGCGTGCAAAGCTTCAATGATTGGCTCAAGGTCAACCACTTTACCTGTACAGTCCGTGTATTGAATAAAGGCACCAAAAACATCTTCTTTAACCGCGTCTTCGGCATTACCAAAAACTAATTCAAAACCATAATGTTCAGCACGTGTTTTAATGACGTCAATAGTTTGTGGAAAAGCATTCTGATCGACAAAATAACGATGACATTTTTTATTTTTAGAAACACGTTTAGCCATAGCCATTGCTTCAGCAGCAGCAGTTGCTTCATCTAACAAAGAAGCACTGGCTAATTCCATTCCGGTTAGATCCATTGTCATTTGTTGATAAGTAATGATTGCTTCTAATCGACCTTGTGCAATTTCAGGCTGATAAGGTGTATACGCTGTGTACCATCCTGGATTTTCTAAAACGTTTCTTAAGATAACCGTTGGTGTAATTGTTGGGTAATAGCCCATACCAATATACGTGGGAAGTACTTCATTTTGATCCGCGATAGCCTTAATGTCTGACAATGCTTGTTGTTCACTGCGAGCTGTTGGGATATTTAATTCTTTCGGCAGACGAATTTTATTTGGAACAGTTTCTACTAACAGTTCATCTAATGAATTCAGCCCTAACTCATTTAACATCAATTGAGTTTCTTGATTATCCGAGCCAATATGGCGTTGGCTAAACTCTTGAGGATTTTGTAACTGTTTTAAACTGGTAGTCATTGTCATTCTCTGCGGATTAATTATTTCTTGCTCCCTCCCTCGTCCTATAGAAATACCCAATAAGAAGGGCATAGCAAAGGATTAGGGGAGGGCTTTCTAATCAAGAAATATAGAAATTAATGAAATTATTTCTATATAAGAATTAACTAGTCTTCAATTTCATTTTGATAAGACTCAGCATCGATTAAATTATCTAATTCACTTAATTCGGAAGGTTGCATTTTAAACATCCAACCATCGTCATAAGGAGATGAGTTAATGGTTTCGGGGGCATCTTCTAATAACTCATTTATTTCTGTAATTGTTCCAGAAATAGGTGCAAAAATATCGGATGCCGCTTTGACAGATTCAACGACGGCCATTTCATCCTCAACCGCAACTTCGCTATCAACGTCTGGCAGTTCAACATAAACAATATCGCCAAGAAGTTCTTGAGCATGATCGGTAATGCCTATTGTGACACTACCATCATCTTCTAATCTAACCCACTCATGTGAACTGATATATTTTAAATCGCTTGGTACATTACTCATTTTTTATCCCCTTACAAACTTTTACGATGGATTATATTTTTATTGATTTATTGATTTATTGATTTATTGATTTATCTAACTTTCTATATTAAAGATCTACCATTTCTCACAAAAGATGGTTTAACGACTTTTGCTGGAACAAGTTTACCACGAATTTCTAGCATGACGGACTCGCCAATTGTCTTTGGAACTCTAGCGATTCCGATACTTTGTTTCAAAGTTGGAGACATCGTGCCGCTAGTTGTTTCACCAACATTTTCACCATCAATGACTACTTTCATATGTGATCGAATAACGCCTTTTCCCTCGAGGATTAAGCCAACGAGTTTATTTTTCACACCTGATTTTTTTTGAGACAATAGCGCTGATTTACCAATAAAATCTCTAGATTCGTTTTTCCAGTCAATTGTCCATGCCATATTTGCTTCCAATGGAGAAACTGATTCATCCATTTCATTTCCGTAAAGGTTCATGCCTGCTTCTAAGCGTAATGTATCACGAGCACCTAAACCACAAGGTTTAACTCCCGCTTTAATTAATCTGTTCCAAAAACTGCTTGCCTCTGAGTTAGGCATCATAATCTCATAACCATCTTCGCCGGTATAACCAGTTCTAGCTATAAAGTAGCTTTCACTATCAGCGGCAAAAAATACGCCGATATTTTTAACGGCTTCCTGTTGAATGCTAGATAAAACTTGGTTTGTTTTTTCAATGGCATTAGGACCTTGAACGGCAAGCATCGCGAATTCATTGTTTTCTTCAACAGTCACTTTGAAGTTATTGATTTGTTTGTTCATCCAAGCGAGGTCTTTTTCGCGAGTCGAAGCGTTAACAACAACGCGATAATGTTCACTATTAATAAAATAAACAATCAAGTCATCAATGACTCCACCTTTCTCATTTAGCATTCCGCTATATAACGCTTTGCCGGAAGGTTGCAGTTTATCAACATCATTGGCTAATAAAAATTGTAAATAGAGTTTAGCATCTGCTCCTTTTACTTCAACTGTTGTCATATGAGAAACATCAAACATACCCGCATCGTTTCTGACTGCATGATGTTCTTCAATTTGTGAACCATAGTTTAATGGCATATCCCAACCACCAAAATCAATAATTTTGGCATCGGCTTCAATATGGTTTTGGTAAAAGGCGGTTCTTTTTCCGGTTATTGATGCCATTCGGCGATCCTCTTAATACAATCAATTGAACAGTCTACTTTCACGCATATTATACCGATAAGTGGTCAAAAACAGAATAATTTGAAGTGTTTTTTACGTTAAATAAACAATATTGTAGGTTGATTATGGCTAAAATTTATTAAAACTAGCTAATTATAACTCTATGCCGGATTAACTTGTTATAGCCGGATAATCATCGGATGATATTTATGGGTGTCACCAAAACTAGCTACCAACTATCAATATTTTCCATCGTATCCCATGACGCTTTTGGAGGTAGTCTTTCGCCTGCTTGTAATAATTCGATTGAAATTCCATTGGGATCTTTAACAAACGCCATATGACCATCTCTCGGAGGTCGATTGATTGTGACTCCCATTTCACTAAAATGCTGACAAACTTGATAAATATCATCGACCGCATAGGCTAAGTGACCAAATTGGTTGCCGTTATTATAAGTTTGCCCACCCCAGTTATGAGTCAATTCAACCATAGGTGAGTCCTCACTTTCACCTAAAAAGTAAAGGCTAAAACGTCCGGCTTCAATATCTCTACGGCTAATCAGTTTTAGCCCTAATCCTTCAGTATAAAACCTGATGGATTCTTCTGGGCAATCCTGATGGATTCTTCTGGGCAATTAGTCCTTATCATGCTGTGTAGAAATTTCATTGATCGTTATCCTTTTCTTTGTTCTGTTCAGGAGATGATGAAGGAATCTCAGAATTGGTAGAATTAAATCCCTCTACCAATTCACCTTCAATGATTCGGTTCTTCTTCAATGAGTTAGATTGATAAAAGAAATCCGACTCAAAATTAGCTGAATTCATCTCAGCATTAGAAAGGTTGATTCGATTAATCAAGAATTTGGCTAACAACATTCTCATTGCTGGAATCATTAATAAAAAACCAATGATATCGGTTACAAAGCCTGGAGTTAGCAATAATCCACCCGCAAACAGCAGTTGCGCACCAGATGCTATTTCAAGAGCGGGCATTTTCCCTTGATTGAGGCTATTTTGAATGTCTCGCATCACCGCAAACCCTTGCTGTTTTAGCAGGTTAACACCAATAATTGCAGTAATAATGACGATTACTAATGTGGCGGCTAACCCAATTTGATCGCCAACTTGAATAAATACGACAATTTCAAAAATAGGAACTAAAATAAAGAGGAACAATAAAAAGCGGAACATGGATGATTTACGTCATTGCTGGATATTTGGATTGATTTCTATTGTAACGCCACCAGTTATCTTAATTCAACAGTCCAACTATCAAGATGCAAGGGGGTTTCATCACAAACCTTGTCAGTTAAGTTTGATTTAGTTTTTATTTAGTCGATAATTAACAGATAAGTTTCATTTTTCAAAAAGCGGATGTCTGAGAAAATAGTATGTTGGAAAACCAAGTTACAAATGATGTTCAAAAACAGTTTTTACGGAGAACGCCAATAAAATTGAAGCAGTTTGCTCGATTTTTAGGCGACATTGTTAACAATCAAGTTGATGATATACGAATTAAAGCGCTTTTGTCTCAAGTGATAAAAACGCGAGAATCTTGTATTGAGCAAAAGTTTGAGCCAACAGCTAAAATTTTAAATCAACTGATTAAACAATTATCGATGAACCGAGAGTCTTTTCAAACACAAAAGCCTTTACTATTAAGGTTAGCTAAACGGTTTGCTGATCATGCTGAGAAATTGTCTTTAGGGATAAAGCCACAAAAGAAATCGCTTAAAATTGTATCACCAGTTAAAAACTTAAAAGCAAAACAAAAAGAAAATATCGAGATCCTTGAGCCATTTCCTCCTAAAAATGATTTTACAGAAGAAACGGTCAACGATTTAGGTGATATTAATGAAGAGCTAAAAATAGAATCTGAATCGCCTGTCGAAATAATGGAGAGTAATGAGTTAGATTCTTTAAGCTTATATAATGATAAGAGCCAGTTAATATTTCTCACTAATGGAGAATACCAATCTGCAGTAGAGCTTGAACATTATCAAGGTATATTCTCTCAATTAAAGTCAATGGGCATAGATTATTTCATTGAAAGTAGGTTAGAAGCTTGTTTTGAGAAATCGAACCTGCATGAAAATAGCATTATTATTGCTCCTCTTAATTCTGCAGAGGAATTGAAGGTGCTAGATGATGAGGCTGTGGAAAATAAAAATACGCCTTTAATTTTTACTGCCAATGAAGACAATCAAGAAAATAGACTAAAAGCGATTAGAAATAGAGGTACAGGGTATGTGATTGAACCTCTATCAATTTCAAGCCTGTTTGAGCAAGTCGATATATCACTCGACTTAAACTTTGAAATGCCTAGTCGGATATTGGTAATGGAGGATTCTAAGGCTCAAGCAAGATATTATGAAAAAGTCTTACAAAAAGGACATTTTGATATCCGAGTGGTTAATAACCCTGAAATACTTCTAGAAGCTATTAGAGGCTTTGATCCAGAAACTATTTTGATGGATATGCAAATGCCCGGATCATCAGGGGTTGAGCTTACTCAAATGATCAGACAAATGCCTCGATATGCTCATTTGCCGATTATATTTTTATCCGCAGAAGAAAATCTAAGAAAACAAAATCAAGCTTTAATGTCAGGAGGAACTGCATTCATTGTTAAACCAGTTCAAAAAGAACAGCTTATGTTTATGGCGCGGCTTCATACACAAAAATTTAGATCGCTTAGCCCACAAATTGATATTAATCCAGATACAAATGCGGCTTATCCTATAAAATTCAAACAAATTATCTCATCGGAAGCCGCTAGAGCGACTCGATCTAATACTAGGATTGGGTTAGTGTTGATTCAATTAGATAAAGTTGAAGATTTAATTCAAAACTCTCAATTTTCCTTTATAAATAATGCGGTTAATCAACTCACTCAATTGCTAAAAAAACGATTGCGTCAAACTGATATAATCGGTCACATTGACGTCAATCGACTGGGAGTAATTTTAACATCAGGCGATAAGAAATATTGGACTGACGTTATGTATACCATTCAAGAGCAGTTCGCCAATTTGAGCTTTAATCTTGATCAGCAATCACATTTTTTAAGCGTTAGCATGGGAATTTCTGAAGTTGAACGTAACTTTAGCGCACATCAATGGTTAGAAAGAAGTAATCAAGCATTAGAGGAAGCGATTCAAAATGGCTCTTCTCAAATTAATTGGAAATAGTAAAAGATGAAAAAACTTATACATATCATTGTAAATGGATTTCTTGTTGTTAGTTTATTCAGTCAGCCAATTCTAAATGCCGAAGAAGAAATTGATTTAGAAGCGTTATTTGGAGGTTCATCTGAATTTTTAGATGTCGATGAAGCATTTAAAGTCTCATCAGAAGTATTAGATGATGAAGTGATTGTGCGCTTTGAAATAGCGGATGATTATTATCTCTACCGAAGCCGTTTTCTATTTAATGCAGAAAATGCAGTTTTATCGAACGCCTATATTCCAGATGGCAAAAAGAAAGTGGATGAGTATTTAGGTGATGTCGAAGTTTATTATCATAACCTTGAAATCAGTGTGCCGTTTAAGTCGCCACAAAAAGACTTTTCGTTTACCGTAGAATATCAAGGCTGTGCCGAAGCGGGGCTGTGCTATCCGCCAGAAGAAAAGAGCTATCAATTAAAAGCCACTTCAATCGCTAAAAGTGCATTAGTGAGTCAATCAACTCAACCGATAGATAAGCCCACTGACAATGCAACAGATTTTGTCCCTGAGCAAGAGAAAGTTTCTAATTTTTTGAGTGATAAAAGCCTTCTTGAAATTGTTCTTTACATGGTGCTACTCGGAATAGGGTTGGCTTTTACCCCTTGTGTACTCCCAATGGTGCCAATTTTATCCAGTATTATTGTAGGGCAGGGGAAAAGCATCACGACTAAAAGATCTTTCTTATTGTCTTTAACTTACACTCAATCAATGGCTATTCCTTTTGCGATCATTGGTTTTGTCGTCGGAAGTGCTACCAGCTTATTTGGGGTCGATATTAATAGTAACTCCTTACAATCTGCTTGGTTTGTAGTACCCGCTGCGGTTGTTTTTGTTCTTTTATCTTTATCGATGTTTGGTTTTTACGAATTACAGTTGCCCGCAGGAATGCGAAATAAATTAACCAATGTCTCTAATAATCAAGAAAGTGGCACTTTAGCGGGTGCTGCAGGAATGGGAGTACTTTCTGCCTTAGTGGTATCGCCCTGTGTGACGGTACCGGTTGCTGGTGTTTTACTTTATATTGCTCAAACTGGTGATGCCGTGATTGGCGGTGTCGCGCTTTATTCCTTAGCGGTTGGTATGGGTATTCCACTGCTCTTAGTGGGCGTGGGTGGCGGAAAGCTACTGCCTAAAGCGGGCGGTTGGATGAATAGTGTGAAAGCGGCTTTTGGTGTGGGGATGATTGGAATGGCGCTTTATATTACCAAGCACTTAATTCCTGAAACCTTCAATATGGTGTTATGGTCAGTATTAATGATAGTCACCGCGACTTATATGGGGGCATTGTCACAGGTTGGATCCAATATCGCGAAGCTTTGGAAAGGCATTGGTTTATTTATATTGGTTTATGGCTTGTTGTTGATGGTGGGTGCATCTATGGGCAATGGTGACTTACTCAAACCTTTAAAAGGTCTATCAGCAACTCACTCTACTTCAAAAAACACCGCTATTCCGCATGAAAGTCAATTTGCTCGAGTAAAGACCATTCAAGATGTTAAAAAGCAAGTGGCTGATGCGAATGCTAACGGGCAATCGGTAATGTTTGATTTTTTTGCTACCAGCTGTACGGCATGTTATGAATTTGAAGAGAGGGTGTTTCCTCATCCAGATGTGGTGAATGCGCTTTCAAATACGGTTCTTATACAAGCCGATGTGACGGCAAATGATACTGAAGACAAAGCGTTGATGAAGCACTTTGGCGTTAGAGGGTTACCGAGTATTCTTTTCTTTGATAAAAATGGAAAGGAAGAGCAAAGGTTAAGAGCGGTCGGCTTTGAGGAGGCTGATATTTTCACTCAGCGAATTAAGGCGGCTTTTATTGCTAATTTGTGAACTAGAAACTAGCCCTATTTTCGGACAAAACTTCTAGCCGTATGCCATTTCAATATTCTATTTTGATTAGGCTATCTTCTTTTTTATAAACAAAAAATAACCTAACGCTACAATAAACATCAATAAAGCGCCTCCTTGAGAGCCACTCATTCCTAAAACTATCTTTTCATTAGTACTTATAAATTCAATCGTAAATCGACACATACCCCACAACCCTAGTAGTAAAAAGAAGGATTCATAAGGTCGTGTGTTGGTTTTATTTCGAGTTGTCAAAACTAAGAATATAATCGTGGAATAAAAAATCTCATAAAGAGGTAATGGATGAACATGTTCGTCTGTAGGTGCAATACCCTGTGGAAAACTCATTGCCCAGGGTAAACCTGAAGCAATGCCATAACAGTCATCACCAGATAAAAAACAACCAACTCGAGCAATAGCATAAGAGAGAATAGCTGCAGGGGCTGCACTGTCGAGAATGCGATACAATGATATTTTATTGGTATAAGTAAATAAGAAGCTGGCCAAAATAGCGCCTAGTAAAGCGCCTTGGCTTGAAAAACCTGTGTCACTAAGGAATAGGTCTGATTTATCAGGATTTTTTAATATAAACATTAATTTTGCACCAATAACACCAAAACTTAATAGCATGATGATTAAAACCTCGCTATTAAATTTAAGGTCGCTTTGTGCTTCTATTTGGCGTAAAAAATACCAGCGACCTACTAAGTAAGCAATCGCTAACATTAAACCATAACTGCCAATTGTAATATTGTTTGACTGATAGATAATTGGGAGCATTATCAATTTACCTTCATAATTGATTTAAGTGAGCTGATGAATAATACTTTCAGGAGAGTATAACTAAAATTTTGTTTATAGGGTTCTGATTTAATAGGTTATTTGAGATAATTTTAAGCATTATTGATTAATATGCTATTTTTGTTACATCAATTTCTCATTTGTTTAATTTTCATTTGAAGTTTGGTTGTTTATCTACTACTGTATATTCTCTAGTCGCATATAAAACATTGTTGAATATAATAATAATGATTAAAAAACAGTTTTATTCTTTAATTAATAAGTCAATTAATATTACAGTTTGTGTTTGTGTTTTAAGAGATTTTCTTGTCAATCTTTTTTCGGTTATTACAAAGACACAAGAGTTAGTTGCTGAGTTTAACGCTTCAAAATTTATTTTTGTCTCGGTGGAGTTAGTAGAAATTCGCAGGGAGATATTTAATTGAAAGTTGTCGCAGTGAATCGAATTCTCGAAGCTCAAGAAAGATACCCAAATGCTCATCAGCATTTGCAGGGTTGGTATCAAATATTGCGAGAGTCGAATTTCCAATCACCTGAAGAATTACGTAAAACGTTTGGCGATATACGTGGTTTTAATAGCTCCTTTAAATTCCCAATTCCTGAAACAACTTTGTTGGCGCGAACATTTATTAATTTTGATGCGCAGGTGGTTCTAGTCGATGATGTGGTTGCAGGTAAACATTGATAGCTTATTAAATTTTTTGTAAATACCATTATTTGAATTTAAAGTACAATAATAAGTAACAAGAAAAGAAAGGATATGAAATGAATCCAAGTTTAGAAAATGCGATGCAACATTGGAATATGGTCGCACCTGCCATTAATTGCCCAAAAAACCAAGAAGATTATCAAACACTTATTGCTAATATTAAAGACGCAATTGAATTGGCAGAAAATATACCTAATAGTCATATAACTGGCTTGATTGAATCTATGGCAATGGCTGCAGAAAAATATGAAAGCAAGTATGTGGAAAATTTAGAAGGTGGCGCATTAGCATCATTAAGGTATTTGATTAAATTACACGGCGTTCGTCAATCAGAGCTTAAAGAAATTGGTAGTCAGGGCGTTGTCTCTGAAATTCTTAATGCAAAACGTTCTTTGACTTTAAGGCATGTAAAAGAATTAGCATTGCGATTCAATGTTTCTCCTAGTGTTTTTATTAGTTAGCTTTATTTAAATTTTGTTAAGTTGGGCTATATCCAACGTCTAACGCTCTTTTTATATTCTAAATAATTTTCACCAAAATTATTTTCTAACATTTTTTCTTCTGGTTTTATTTGAAAGTAATTCATCGCTAAGATAAAAAAAGGAAGAACTAAAAAAGAACCAATATTACCAAAAAGAAACGCACTTCCAAGTAAAATAAACGCCATCCCTAAATACATAGGATTTATGGTTGTTTTGTGTTTTAAAAAATTGATAAAAGAAATAACATCTAAGCAAACTCCCATTCCAATGAAAACCAAAGCAGTCCAAAATAGATAGCTATGTTCAATTATATAAAAAGGAAAGTAAAAACTCATAGCCCACATGATTAAACCAAAACATAGAGTAATAACTGGTGGTGGTATTTTGGTTTTTAGTTTATTCATATTGAATTCCTGAATTATATAATAAGAGCTATATTTTCAAACTATAGTTATCAAAAGTGTCTATTTTTTTATAATTAAGCGACTCATAAAGTTTCTTAGCTTTAGAATTATCAGTGGCGGTTGCTAGTTTAATAGAGAAAATATTTTCCACTTTAGCATCAGATTTTACTTTCGCCATCAACGCTCTCGCGCATCCTTTTTTTCTATAATCTTGATTGACAAAAAGATCATTTAAGATCCAAACTGGTTTCATTGCAACCGAGGAAAATGTAGGGTAGATTTGGATAAAACCACATACTTCTGATGAATATGTGGCTAAATAAATAATTGAATCATTGAGGTTTAATCGATCTTCAATAAATTTTGATACAGATTTAATATCACTCTTCATCTTATAGAAAATACGGTATTGGTCAAATAACTTTGCAATATCCTCTTGATCGGTTTTATTCGCGAGATAGACTGTTAGCATTTACATTCCAGCGTCTTCTATAATGTTATTAACGATTGAAATTAAAGTGAAGATAAATATGATTACGACAATTATGCCAACAAATATATAGTTACCAATTTGACCTGAAGTAAAATCACGTTCTCTATTATCTTCAGTTTGAATACCGACCATTGCAGCTAGAACACTTCCAATCACTTGTAATGGACCCGGTGTTTTTTTAACTTCTTCTGATGGTTTCTGCTCTGTGTTATGCTTTTCTATGTTCTCGTCAGTCATATCGTTCTCTTACTAGCCATGATCAATTGAGCTTATATTAGCATTATTTAATATGGAACCTAAACAACAAATACTTCTAGACTATTTAAAGCATAGTTCGTTAGGGTTCAAAGAATATGAATTAATGACTGAATTACAAGAAAATACCAATTTTTTTAGTGAGTTAGGCAGAAATACAAGTTTATTTAAAAAACATTTTTTCTTATTTCATCATCTCTATGTGTTAGCTGAATCGTTAAAAGAGCAGAATTTGCAGTTAGAGATATCGGCTCTTTCGATCAAGTTGCATAAAAAGCCTTTGACTTCAGATCTAGAATCGGAAAGTCATGTAGCGGAATATAGAGGAGAAATAGTTGAGTTACACAATTTCTATTTAAATAGTGATAACTTGAATCTTCCTGATAACGAAGTACAGGATATGTTGGCATTATTCTGGAAAAAATACTTAGCTTTAGATAAAAAAATGGATGCTATTAAGTGTTTTGGTCTAGAAGAAACTAATAATCTGAGTCGATCTCAAATCAAAAAAAGATATAATCAATTGGCAAGTCAGCATCACCCTGATAAAGGTGGTGACAAGTTAGAATTTATGCAGATTAAAGAAGCATATGAGCAGTTAAAAGATAGTTTTTAGGATTAATTAGAAAAAAAGAATGAAGAGACAATCAATGGCAAAATCTAAAATTCAATATGTTTGTAATCAATGTGGTGCGGTCTCTCCTAAATGGGGGGGACAATGTGGTGATTGTGGTGAGTGGAACTGTTTAGTTGAACAGGTTGATACGGATAAGGATACAAAAACGGGTCGATTTGCGGGTTACTCAGGAACCGCAAGTAGGCTACAAAAACTTAGTGAAGTAAAACATGAAAATACCAAGCGGATAGCAACTAGTTTAACTGAATTAGACAGGGTGTTAGGTGGCGGTTTAGTACCTGGCTCTGTTGTATTACTAGGTGGAGATCCCGGCATCGGTAAATCAACCATCTTATTGCAAGTAATGTGTCGATTAAGCGAATCTTTAAATGCGGTTTACGTCACTGGAGAAGAGTCGGCACAACAAATATCCATGAGAGCCAAACGATTAGGGCTCAATGGTAGCGAATTAAGTCTTTTAACAGAAACCAAAGTAGAAACCATTATTGCGACCGCCCAAGTGGGAGAGAAAAATGGCGAACAGCCGAATGTGATGGTGATTGATTCAATTCAAACGATTTATACGGAACACTTACAGTCTGCTCCTGGAGGCGTCGCTCAAGTACGAGAAAGTACGGCTCAGTTGGTTAGATTTGCAAAACAAAAAGATATCGCTCTTTTTGTGGTTGGTCATGTGACCAAAGATGGTTCATTAGCTGGCCCGAGAGTTTTAGAGCATATGGTTGATGCGGTGCTTTATTTTGAAGGTGAAAGAGATGGTCGATATAGAATACTTCGAGCTGTCAAAAATCGATTTGGTGCGGTGAATGAATTAGGTGTTTTTGCGATGACAGAAGAAGGTTTGAAAGAAGTGCAAAACCCATCGGCTATTTTCCTATCACGTTATCAACAAGCATCTCCCGGAAGTGCAGTCACTGTTACATGGGAAGGTTCTAGGCCCTTGTTAGTTGAAGTCCAGGCTTTAGTGGATGAGTCTCACGGTAGTCAGGCTAAACGAGTTGCAGTCGGACTCGATCAAATTCGATTAGCGATGTTATTAGCGGTTCTTTCTCGGCATGGAGGAATATTTTGTCATGATCAAGATATTTTTCTAAATGTGGTTGGTGGCGTGAAAGTAATGGAAACCAGTGTAGATTTAGCGCAATTGCTTGCGATTGTTTCAAGTCTTAGAAACCAGATTTTACCTCAAGACCTAATCATTTTTGGTGAAATTGGGTTAGCCGGGGAAATACGTCCCGTCCCCAATGGGCAAGAACGGATAAAAGAAGCCGTCAAACATGGCTTTACAAGAGCGATAGTTCCCAAAGCCAATCAACCAAAAGCTGAGATAAAAGGCATGCAAATCATAGGGGTTAGTAATTTACAGGATGCGTTGACTGAAATGGCAGAATTATAGGTCAATCAAAAAATTTTATGTCTAACTCGATAAAATGTGTATTTGTAAGTTTTGGTAGAATCTTGCGAAACCCAATAAAAAACTAAAGAAGCGTATCAGTCATTTTTAGCGCAAAGTGTTTGCAAATTTCGTTCAAGTACACTTGGATCACCCGAATTTAACTCAACTACTTTCCGTAAGTGGGTAATGCTATCTAAATCAAGATTTTTACACTCGAAAGCTAAGCTTTCGGGCTTTTGTCGGATCAGTTTTAATGACATTTGGATATTGGCTTCTGAACCATCAGAATCTAAAGGAATGTTCAACTGATATTCGATATCATCTTTGGCATAAATAACGCCATGAGGCCTTAATAAAACGCCATGTATCGAAAGATCGATGATTTGGCAATCAAATGATTGTTGGTTACCAATTAAAATAGCAACAGAATCAAAGCTAACTCGGTGATATTGACGCCTTTCACTATCCATAATTAAAACCTTATTTATCGTAATTACGCTTGAAATAACATGAGCTGTATAAACACTTTAGCACAGAAAATAGTATCCAAAATGTATTTATTTAAAAACATTCTCTATCCAATGGTGCATCCTTTAAGGGATAATATTACTTTCAATTCCATTACCGATTTATATTATGACCATTCAATGGTATCCAGGGCATATGCACAAAGCCCAAAAAGAAATAAAAGAGGCGCTTCCTAAGGTTGATTTGGTTATTGAGGTAGTCGATGCTCGTATTCCATACAGCAGCACCAATCCGGCAGTGGCTGAAATATTAGAAAATAGTGATAAAAAACGTCCTATTATCAGAATACTTAATAAGGTTGATTTAGCCGATCCTGCAATCACAAAGTTATGGTGTGAAGAGTTCGATAGCCATCAAGATAGCCGCTCACTTCCTATTACCGCAAAAAAGCCTGAAGAAGTGAGGCGATTGATTAAGTTGTGCCACCAGCTATTACCTGAATTTAAGCAAAAAGAAAAACCGATCAATGCAATGATTATGGGAATTCCGAATGTTGGTAAATCTACTATTATTAATATTTTAAGTAATCGAACCATTGCAAAAGTCGGTAATGAACCAGCGGTGACCAAGAGGCAGCAAAGAATTGATTTAGATGAAGGCATTATTCTTTGGGATACGCCAGGATTTTTATGGCCAAGAATTGACAATACCAATAGTAGTTACCGATTAGCGATTACGGGAGCAATTAAAGATACGGTTTTGGAGTATGATGATATAGCTTATTACGCCATGGAGTATTTTAGAGAGGCCTATCCTCAGTCATTAAAGGATAACTTTAAATTGGATGAGTTAGCAGAAGATACAACGCAATTGTTAGAGGCGATTGGTCGTATTCGGGGGTGCTTACAAAGAGGCGGGCGGATCGATTTAGATCGAGTTTGTAAAATATTAGTTCACGAATTTAGATCCTCAATACTCGGCAATATTAGTTTAGAAACCCCCGAAATGATTAAAAAAGAAATGGTTGAAGTTGAAGAGCAAATTCGACTTAAAGCCGAAAAAGATGAAAGTCGAAAGGGCAAAAAGAAAAAACGCAGAAGGCGTTAAGAGGGACTAAAGATGTTCGATCCAGAAAATTTGAAAAAACTAGCCGTCACCAAAATGCCATTTGGAAAATATAAAGGACAGTTTTTAATTGATTTGCCTGAACCTTATTTAGTTTGGTTTGGTCGGCAAGGTTTTCCTCAAGGAAAATTGGGGGAGTTGATGCATTTGTTGTTAGAAATAAAAATTAATGGATTGGAAGATTTAGTTTTTCCATTAAAGGAAAAATAATAGACAATTATTAATATAGTGAACGTTGATATGATTAAAGTTTCTGAAATAAACATTTATCCGATTAAGTCATTAGGACGAATTTCTAAAAAGAAAATATCAGTAGAGCGAAAAGGTTTAGCGGATGACCGATGTTTTATGCTTGTTGATAATAATAATCAATTTATTACACAAAGAAAACATCCTAGTTTGGCGCTTATTTCTGTATCCCAACATGAGAATGACTTCTTAATTGAGGCCCCAAATATAGATGGTTTACTGGTATCAATAAATGATTTCACGAAGAAACTACAATCAGTCACTATATGGAAAGATATTTGCTCCGTTCTTATTGCAAATAAAACAATCAACCAATGGTTTTCTGAGTATATTGGTTTTGAAGTTTCTCTAGTGGCATACGATAATCTCAATCCAAGGGCAACTGATCCTTTGTTTTCTAGTGAAAGTGATATTGTAAGTTTTGCGGACGGGTTTCCGATTCTAGTTATTTCACAAGCTTCCTTAGATGATTTAAATAGTCGATTAATTAATCCAGTAACTATGCAACGGTTTCGTCCAAATATTGTAGTTGAAGGGTGTGATGCTTTTGATGAAGATCAATGGCGAGATATTACTATTGGGAATGTTAAACTTGATGCGGTGAAAATTTGTAGTCGCTGTGTTTTGACTACTATCGATCCTGAAACGGGGATAAAAGATGAAGATAGCGAACCTCTTAGAACGTTGAGTCAATATAGAAAAAATATCAAAGGCATTAAAAGTGAAAAAGGCGTATTTTTTGGAATTAATTTGATTCCGAGAGGTGTTGGGAAAATTTGTATCGGTGATTCAATAATAATCTAGTTAGGTAAATAATATGAATGTTTATTTGATCGTATCCGGTATTTTTAGCGCAATTGCAGCATTAATTCATGTTGGGTGTATATATTTTGGCGCTAGTTGGTATCGGTTTTTTGGTGCTGGAGAGCAAATGGCTATTTGGGCGGAGCAAGAAAATATTAAGCCGACAATTATTACTTCTGGAATTGTTTTAGTATTATCAATTTGGTCAATGTACGCCTTTTCTGCTGCAGGATTTTTAGCGAAATTACCTTTGATGAAATTAGGGCTTAGTATAATTACTTTGGTCTACTTGATGAGAGGAATAGGAGGTTTTTTCTTAATGAATAATCCTATGGGTAGAAGTGCAAAGTTTTGGTTTTGGAGTTCTCTTATTTGTTTAGTCGTTGGATTATTCCACCTTTTTGGTTTAAAACAGGAATGGATAAATTTATAATGAAAACACATCAAATATACACAAAAAATAAATTAAGAAATTTCACCTATATTCTAGAGTTCGAGAACGGTACTGCGATTGTAATCGATCCGTGGGATGCGGATGAGATAAAGATATTTTTAACAAAAAACAATTTGAACTTAACGAGCATTATCAATACGCATGAACATTGGGATCATACACAAGGAAATGAAGCGTTAGTTTCTCAATATGATTGTGAAGTTTGGGCTCATGCTAATGGCGCCGGAAAAATTCCTTGTTTGACTCGTGAACTAAATGGTGGTGAATTAATTGATTTAGATGATAAAACGCAATTAAAAGTTTTGAATACGCCAGGTCACACATTTGCTCATCTCTGTTTTATTGTTATTGAAAATAGAAAAGAGGTAGCTGTATTTACGGGCGATACGCTATTCAATGCTGGTGTGGGTAACTGCCATGGTGGTGATGCAGAGGTGATGTATCAAACCATTGTCGATCAATTTCAAACACTTGATGATAATGTGTTGGTTTATCCTGGGCATGATTACTTAAAAAATAATTTACAATTCACATTGAATTTTGAGCCAAGCAATCTAGTCGCTAAAGAGTGGCTAAAAAAAGTTACTACGGTTGGTTATAATCCTGGCGATATCATCACTAATATTGGTAATGAAAAATCGTTTAATACTTTTATGCGATTAGATAATTCTGAAACGATTGAAAAATTATCGCTTAATAACCCGAGTGATAAAGAAGTGTTTTTAGCTTTAAGAGCTAGGAGAAATAATTGGTAAATTAAAAAATATTTAACAATAATAGCTATCTAACAATGATATGCTCAATTTCTTCTGTTTTAAGAAATGATTCAGCTTTAGAGCCTTGAAGCATTGCTAAGCTAGAGAAAGTGCCGGCAACGACACAACTTTCGGCAAAACAGGTAACTGATTTTGGTGGGTTTTCGATTGGCCATCCAGTTTTAGGATTAAGTAGATGGCTGTAGACTTTTCCATTTTGAATAAATGAACGTTGACTCGTACCACTAGTGGCTACTGCACCATTTAAAAGATTAATATAACCGATTTTAGAATTTTCTAACCCTATTTTCCATGGGCTGTTGTCTATTTTCTTTCTGTAGTCTCTAGCAAAAAGATCACCGCCCAGATTAACTAAGTAGTTAATTTTTTTATCTCTGCAATGGGAATTTAATATTTTAGCAACTTGATCAACCGCGTATTCTTTTCCGATCCCGCCAAAGTCAATCTGCATACCTTTTGATAGAGAGATTGATTTTTTTGTATAATTAATTTTATCGAAACCAATAAAAGATAAAGCTTCCGTTATTTTAGTTTTACTAGGAATAGCTGTTTGATTTTTGAAATTCCAAAGTTTTCCCAAAGCACCTGACGTTATATCAAATAGACCATCACTTAATTGAAAAACTTCTTTAGCGTAATTAAGTAATTGAAAAGTTTCAAGGTCAATCGAATTATCATAGGATGAATTTATTTTAGATAGAAGGCTTGAGTTTTGGTAGCGACTATATTTATTTTCAATGCGCTCGACTTCTTTTGTCACTAATCTAGCTAAAACGTCACAGAGTTCTCTAGTATTAGTTTGAAGTAAAATTTCACAAGGGCTTGCCATCGCGTTAAAAGAAATTTTGTAATAGCTTTGGCAAGTTTTACGGTTTTTTTTGGAAGAAATATTTAAGTCTCCAGAGTTTCCTTGAAGACTTAATTTATATTGGATCATTTATAGAGCACTAGAACTAGAGTTAGAATCAAATCTAGAAGTAGTAATTCATTTGTAAAAATACGGCATCCAACTCCTCATACAAATCTAATCCATCTAAACCGCCAACTCTTTCTGGGCCGTTAGCCGTAGGTGCTTGCTTGTAATACTCTAAACGAATTTCTGCCCTATGACCGTTATCCATTTGGAATCCATACTTGAGCCCTAAGGTATAACTTGCCATTTCGCCTACACGGTAATCAGCACTCGCAAATTCTGGTAAATTTTCACCTTGGTCAATTTCTTCTTCGACTAAATACGGCGTATAAAAATTAGCCGCTGACTGTTGGTAATAACGAAAATGAGGTTCCCAAAAACTTCCGCCACCGGAAAATAGTTTCCAATGAAAATCGAGTGTATGGGTATCAATTTCCCAATCATCTGAGGTGAAACGGTAAGAAAAATCTATAATAGAGTCATTTAAATGCTTTTTTATTAAACCAAATAGCGAGTGTTGTGTTCTTGTATCTGGTCTATTTTCATATAAATAATCCTGTGTTATTCCTTGAGTGTTTACAAGACTAATAATTTTGAAAGGATCTGATAAGTAACCGCTTTTGTCAGAATAACCATAATTAAACTGCATGATCGTTGAGCGGTTAACTACTTGAGTCCAGCCTAATAACAATTCACCCGAAGTAATTGTATCGGATGATTCACCGCGAGTTGATGCAAAAGCAGCATCAAACAAATCTTCAGTGGCAAAATTATTTCTAATGGACATGCTAGTAAAGGCAATTGGTATTCCACCTTTTGGATTGTACTCTTCACTCGCGACAGAAAACCCGCCAGAAATAGTTGTATTTTTTTGATTAAAGTCTTTTGCTAACTCAGCATTCAAACTGAGTGATTGGAAGTCAAACTCACGGGAAACATTAGTTCCTAACGTGTAACGATAGTCTGATTCTGGATTTATCAAATCACTCCAACTGACGTTGAGTTGTAGCCGAGTATCTCTGAACGTATCATCTAGCGGTGTTGTTCCAGCTGCGATGTCATACTGTCCGTTTCCTGATGGTCTAGAAAATGTTTGAACGGTATTCTGGGCAATAGCGCCATTAGCTGATGCGCCAGTTAAGCTGTCTAACACAAATTTAATATTTAGATTTCCAGTAGTATCTATTGTTGTTTCCGCATCAAAAATCGCTTCTACTGCGCTTACGCGGTCAACTTCTGAATATGTTAATAGTGATGCAGAAAAATTCCACTCATCGTCTGTTTGTTCATTTGCAATAGCTCCAGTTATACCACTACCAATTAAAGTCGTGGCAGCAATCGCTAGTTTGTCTTTTAAACGTAACTTATTCTTTGCTCTTGTAGGATTATTTATCATAATTTAATTCCAATGACTCGTTTAAATTCTTAAATATCAATTTCAATAAGGTATTTTCGGGTGGATAACTAATTACAGCCACAACCACCACCTGCAAAACTGCGTCCGCCGCTAGCCGCTTCTTTACTAAAGTAAACATGGTCATCGATAGATTGATCGAGAGGAGATGAATTAATTGCCATCGATGATTTAGCTAAAAGGTCTCGATCCCAAGGATCAACCCCCATACTGGAACAAGCTGAAAGTAGTGTTATTCCTATAATTAACAAACTGACTTTTAATAATTTCATTTCTCTTTACCTTCTATTGATAAATATCATTGACTAATTAATTTGGCTATTTCATTTTCATATGAGGCGATTTTTTTAGGAAAAAAACCTTTGTGAGCAAATTTTGGCTTGCCATCTTTTCCGAACAACACGCTACTAGGCATTCCTTTAATTTTATACTTTTTAGCTAATAAGCCTTTAGGATCATAAATAATTTTAAAATCAGCTGGATATTTATTTAAAAATTCGGTTGCTAGAACTCTTTTCTTATCTAAATTAACGGCTATTACTATAAGCTCATCTGATGAATACTTTTTACTCAAGTTATTTAACCAAGGAAATGATTTACGGCAAGGAATACACCAAGATGCCCAAAAATCAAGATAAACAACTTTTCCTTCATATTGCTTAATATCAAAAGTGTTTGTTTCAGATGCGTGGTTATTAGCACTAAAAACAAGGATTATTGTAAGTAATATAAAACTAAATTTGTTCATTAAATACTTCCAGTTGAATTTGAGCGTAACAATTACTAAATTGATTTTTATAAACTGAGTTTAAAAGGCTTTTATTATGTGAAGATTAAATATAGTAGAGAATTTTAAAAATGCTAATTAATTCACTGTTAATATCTTTAAAACTCCCATTCAAGCAACATTCGTAATATCGTTTTTTCTTCCGTATTGCTGATTGCTTGCTGTAAACCTATTTCCCAATTAATTTTAGAATGTCCTAATTTATTCCCACCTAATAAAATAACTCCAACAAAAACATCATTTTGGTCAATGTAAACTTCAATTCCTGGCTCTAAGGTAGGTGTATAACGGTAACGATATTGAAAAGCTTGTTTAAACTCCCATTTATGTTTTTGATCGTTGATAAATACATATTGCTGGTGTAAATTAAGAGTGGCACTCCATTTCCCGAATTCTTTTTCAATTAATACTGCAAAATTACCTTCCCATTCACTATTTTCTTTTTTTTGCTCTATTTCAAATAGAAAGCCAACGTCTGCCCAATGTTCCCCTTGTTCTGTATGTTGGTAAAGTACTTCTATTTCATAGGCTTTAATGTCTATAGTGTGTGAGTTATCTTTATTGCCTATCGCATAAAACTCAACAAACAGATTATCGGTAATATCCTTGCCAATCCCTAGACGGTATACAGAAAGATTTGCAGCCAGTTCGTTGTCTAGCTCACTAATAGCACGAGTTTCTACTTCCCAGGTATTCGTTTCCACGTAAGGGTGATAAATTTTATCGACAGCGGAATATGCAATGCATTGAAATGCCGCAAATAACAATATGATGGAAGTACTGATAATTAGCCTTATTTTAAGCATTTGTAGACAATCTCGTATAATATTTTGTATGAATTAAGGGTGTTATAAAAGCTAAAAATATTGTTGAAATGTATAGAGCTATTTGTAAAAAAGTAGGTGTTGACTCGTAACCAATTAATGAATATAAAATTTGCCCAATAAAAGATGTTTCTGAAACAATCCAATCACTATTCCAAAAGGGCAAGTCGCTTTCCATTAAACCTGCTTGCATTAAAAAAGTAAGACTTTGAGAAAGCATAGCTGCTGATATGAGGATGATAAATATTCGACTAAAAAGAACGCCATATTTTGGAATAATTTGAGTCAGTAAATAATAAAAAATAACAGCCATACTAATGCCAATACCTAGTCCTAAAAAACCTCCAGTAATAGACGGTGCGATATTTTCATTTATTTGTAATTGACTGTGTATATAAATCATTATTTCAGCACCTTCTAAGCTTATGGCCGTAGAAATAGCTAATCCATAATAGTACGAGAAAGCGTTATCAATTTGTTGGTTGGAATTAGGTTGATTAGTGTTGATATGATTATGCATTGAAAGGTTGTTATTTTCACGAACAGCAATTAAAAATTGGATAATTAAAAGTGTCATTGCGATACAAAATAAGATACCACTTTGTAATACTTCTTGTCCTATGCCATCACCGAGTTCCGATATTTCGGGCATTTGTTGGGCAAAAATAAAGGCTATGCTTAATCCTGTGATAAGTGCATAGATAAGCCATCGAAAGCTTAACCCTTGCACTTTACTGAAAATCAATAAAAAACTGATAATTAATGAAGCTTCAAGAGTTTCACGTAAGGTAATTATTAGCGCATTAATCATTTAGAATATCTACTCGACGATTATTTTTCCTAGAGCCGTTTTTTGGTTAAACTCACCAAAAAACGGGTATTCACCGGCGACTAAAGGGCCTATAAAAATATTTGCTTTTCGCCCTCCCATAATGACTTTTTCTCGATTTAATTTGTAACTTTCAAATTCTTCAGGGGTTTTATCCCGATTAAAGATAACTAATTTTATCTTCTCACCCGATTTAATAGTAATGTGTTCAGGAACAAATAGGTGATTAATGATTTCAATATGAATAACCCTGCGCTCTGCAATTGTGGTTGGACTTAATATGAACAACAGCAGAAAAAAGAGCCAGTTTCGTTTGAGTCGTTTTATTCTATTCTGTTTCATTGGTTCCATTTTTTTTGTCTGTTGAAAAAATCACGTTAAACCACAAACCTACTTCAAAATTAATAGGACAAGCATGTACTAAATGAGTGTGATGCTTGTCCAGCATTTGTTTTTTTGAATACAAATCGATCATTGCTTTGTGTCTTAATGCAATTTCTTTCACAATCGATAACCCTAACCCACAGCCTGGCACATTTGATTGATGTGAGTCACCACCAACTCTATAAAATCGATCGAATATACGTTCTTTTTCTTCTTCGGAAATACCAGGACCAGAATCTAGCAAACTAACTATAAGCCTATTACTTTTTTGACTAACGATCATTCGAATACTACCACCTTTTGGCGTGTATTTATTTGCATTTTCTACAATATTGCTGAAAAGACAAATGAGCCCGTGAAAATCACCATCAACCATGTAGCTTTTTTCTGTTTCATCAATTATTGCTATTTGATTGTTAATAGCTGGGAAGTCTTTTGCTTCAATAAGTAACTCAATACTTTGTTGCTTGTCTTCGATCAGTGGATAAACTTCTGCAATTGTTTGCCTTAAAATTTTAATTATATTAACGGGGATAAAATTTTCGCAATAGTCATCTACAGAAAATTGATTAAGGGTTAAAATTTGTTCGACTAAATGACTCATTCTTTGAATACCAAGATTAAGGTCGAAAATCGAATCGGCTAATTTTATAATTGTTATACCGTCTTTCTTAACAGGATGTATTTTATCTAAGTCGACACTATTTAACAAGTTTGCCATTTGTAAACTAAGGGCTGTGATTGGAGTTCTAAGTTCGTGAGCCGCGTTAGCAGAAAAACGTTTCTCTCGGTCGATTGCCCCATCTAAACGTTCTAGTAAATGATTTAGATTGACGGTCAACTGCCGGAGTTCTTTCGGTAATGCTGTTATTTCAATTGGTGAGAGGTTGTTAGCCTTTTTTGTCATTAGTTCTTTTGAAAGTATTTTAAGTGGATTTAGCCCCTTACCGATTATGAAGAATATAATCAGTGCAATGCTTGGTATGGCAAATAATATTGGATAAATTGATTCAAGTACCACTGTTTCAGCAAGTAAAAAACGGTCACTTTGTTTTTCCATAAGCACAATATATAAGTCTGATTTTGCATCAAAATATTCTAGTTGACGCCAGCGGTAACCATTAAAATTAACCCAATCATAAGTGGGATGTTTACGAATTATTGCCTGATTAAGTTTATGTTCTGGTAAAGCCTTATTATCAGAAAAATTAGATTGTGTGAGGATATTTCCATTTTGATTATGTATTGTATAAATTAGATTGCTGTTCGTTAATGAACGCAGTTTAGATATTCTTAATGGTAGCTTTTTAGAATGATCTATTTGAAGTAGTGAATTCTCAGAAAGTAACGAAGTGATTAATTTTGCAACATGTAACATTTTTGAATCAAAAATGTCATCTGAACGCTGCATGCTCGATTGGTATCCTTTTACAGCGGCCAAAAAATTAGCAAGGATGACTATAGCTATTACGCTAGCAGTAAGGAAAATTCGAATGGAAGTCATAAATTACTAGTTTTTAGGGATGGTGTAACCTACACCTCTAATGGTTTTTATAAAATTTTTTGGTAATTTTTTACGCAAATGATGCATATGAACTTCGATTGAGTTACTTAATGCTTCTTCCCCCATATCATAGACCTTAGCCTCCAAGCTATCTTTTGTTAGCACTCTACCGAGAGATTCCATTAACGCTTTTAATAGTAAAAACTCTTTTTTCGGCAAATCTATTATTTGACCATCAAATGTAGCAGTGTGGCCTTTTGAGTCAACGGATACTCCCCTGTTATCAATAGTTAACCCACTTTGTTGGCTGACTCGTCGCTCTAGTACTCGAAGTCTTGCGACAAGTTCATCAATATTAAATGGTTTAACAAGGTAATCGTCAGCGCCAGAATCCAAGCCTTTCACCTTGTCAGATATTTTATCTCTGGCCGTTAATAACAGAACAGGTATTGTGGAATTGAGCGATTTTATTTTTTTTAATACTTCCAGACCATCAATATCTGGCAAGCCTAAATCTAATATAACCAAATCAATGGAATCCCATTCTGCACTTACAATTGCTTCTTTGCCTGAGCTAACACAGTTTAGCGTGTAACCTTTTTGCTTAAGCGCTATAGAAAGACTTTTTTGTAAATAAACATCATCTTCAACGAGGAGTAATCTCATAATATGCCATTTTTATTTAAGAGGATAAGCTAAAAAAAATAGTTTTCTGTATGCTTGTTTTTTAAGAACACGAAACTAATAAACGTAAATATATGGTAGGAGGATTAGTTTGTCAAAGTAGATTAATGTTAATTTCTAATGTGACTTACCTAAAACTCAAAATAAAACACAACCGGAGCTAGAAGTTTAAGCGAGGCTTAATGTTTAATATCTATTATCAAATTATAGAGTTACAAACTGAATACAATAGGCTGACTTATGAAAATAATGGATAGGAAGTTAATTTTAAATATTTGGTTTTGTGGGATCGGTGGGTTGTATTTCGGGCTGGTATCATTTGCTTTAATTACTAGTGTTTTTTTTGTGAATGATTTTGATGCTCACCAGGTGTTGAGAGGGTATGTTCAATCCATGTCAATGGGAGCATGTGCGGGCGTAATATTGGCTCTCTGTTTTAATAAAATTAACCAATACAACAAAAGATAAGAGCTAATGAAATACACTTTACAAAACCAAAATAATTTCATGTTAAGAATTTTAATTGTTTTTTTATTTTTCATCAATACGTCAGCTAAATCCGAAGAAGAAATTGATTTAGAAGCGTTATTTGGAGGTTCATCTGAATTTTTAGATGTCGATGAAGCATTTAAAGTCTCATCAGAAGTATTAGATGATGAAGTGATTGTGCGCTTTGAAATAGCGGATGATTATTATCTCTACCGAAGCCGTTTTCTATTTAATGCAGAAAATGCAGTTTTATCGAACGCCTATATTCCAGATGGCAAAAAGAAAGTGGATGAGTATTTAGGTGATGTCGAAGTTTATTATCATAACCTTGAAATCAGTGTGCCGTTTAAGTCGCCACAAAAAGACTTTTCGTTTACCGTAGAATATCAAGGCTGTGCCGAAGCGGGGCTGTGCTATCCGCCAGAAGAAAAGAGCTATCAATTAAAAGCCACTTCAATCGCTAAAAGTGCATTAGTGAGTCAATCAACTCAACCGATAGATAAGCCCACTGACAATGCAACAGATTTTGTCCCTGAGCAAGAGAAAGTTTCTAATTTTTTGAGTGATAAAAGCCTTCTTGAAATTGTTCTTTACATGGTGCTACTCGGAATAGGGTTGGCTTTTACCCCTTGTGTACTCCCAATGGTGCCAATTTTATCCAGTATTATTGTAGGGCAGGGGAAAAGCATCACGACTAAAAGATCTTTCTTATTGTCTTTAACTTACACTCAATCAATGGCTATTCCTTTTGCGATCATTGGTTTTGTCGTCGGAAGTGCTACCAGCTTATTTGGGGTCGATATTAATAGTAACTCCTTACAATCTGCTTGGTTTGTAGTACCCGCTGCGGTTGTTTTTGTTCTTTTATCTTTATCGATGTTTGGTTTTTACGAATTACAGTTGCCCGCAGGAATGCGAAATAAATTAACCAATGTCTCTAATAATCAAGAAAGTGGCACTTTAGCGGGTGCTGCAGGAATGGGAGTACTTTCTGCCTTAGTGGTATCGCCCTGTGTGACGGTACCGGTTGCTGGTGTTTTACTTTATATTGCTCAAACTGGTGATGCCGTGATTGGCGGTGTCGCGCTTTATTCCTTAGCGGTTGGTATGGGTATTCCACTGCTCTTAGTGGGCGTGGGTGGCGGAAAGCTACTGCCTAAAGCGGGCGGTTGGATGAATAGTGTGAAAGCGGCTTTTGGTGTGGGGATGATTGGAATGGCGCTTTATATTACCAAGCACTTAATTCCTGAAACCTTCAATATGGTGTTATGGTCAGTATTAATGATAGTCACCGCGACTTATATGGGGGCATTGTCACAGGTTGGATCCAATATCGCGAAGCTTTGGAAAGGCATTGGTTTATTTATATTGGTTTATGGCTTGTTGTTGATGGTGGGTGCATCTATGGGCAATGGTGACTTACTCAAACCTTTAAAAGGTCTATCAGCAACTCACTCTACTTCAAAAAACACCGCTATTCCGCATGAAAGTCAATTTGCTCGAGTAAAGACCATTCAAGATGTTAAAAAGCAAGTGGCTGATGCGAATGCTAACGGGCAATCGGTAATGTTTGATTTTTTTGCTACCAGCTGTACGGCATGTTATGAATTTGAAGAGAGGGTGTTTCCTCATCCAGATGTGGTGAATGCGCTTTCAAATACGGTTCTTATACAAGCCGATGTGACGGCAAATGATACTGAAGACAAAGCGTTGATGAAGCACTTTGGCGTTAGAGGGTTACCGAGTATTCTTTTCTTTGATAAAAATGGAAAGGAAGAGCAAAGGTTAAGAGCGGTCGGCTTTGAGGAGGCTGATATTTTCACTCAGCGAATTAAGGCGGCTTTTATTGCTAATTTGTGAACGATAATTTTATATAATTAACTTTTTTCAGCAGGCGTTTTTTTGAAAAAATCATTGAGTATAAAATCTGAGTTATCCCCACGAAAAATATAGCTAACTAATTGAAAAGTTGGAGGTTGACAGACTTTCATGACGAACTATGATCAAATTTGTTTCGACTAAAAAATGAATTTGAGAACGTCATGAAAGCAACCAAATTATTACATAAAAATTTATCCCGTGCATGTCCTGAAATCCATAACATAAGATTAGCCGCATTAATGGCTGCAGTCACTTCAACTATAAAGGGACAACAACTAACCGCTACTGGGCTAGGTAGGAACCTGAAATCATATTCAAATACCGATACTAAGCATGATACTAAGCATGATATTAAGCGAATGGATCGAATCATCGGTAATCCGTATTTACATGCCGAGCGCAAAGATATTTAT
>CAZRPK010000015.1:0-37011 GCA_964601915.1 uncultured Kangiella sp.
AGGGCAGTTAGACAAATAGATACGTATATAGTACCAGAACTACGCTTTATTAATAATTAATACTATTCTTAGTTAAGATAAGGGCGAGGCAAAGTTATGGCAAGAAATACATTAGTGACTCTCGGTGATCATTTTGATGAATTCATCGCTGAAAAAATTAATGTTGGTCGCTTCCATTCTGTTAGCGAGGTAGTCCGTGCTGGTTTGCGAAAGTTGGAAGATGATGAAACAAAGCTACAGTTATTAAGAGATAAACTTAAAGCGGGTGAAGATAGCCCATTGGTTGAAAGTTTTGATGGTGCAAACCTTATTGCCAAGCTCAATGAAAATCATGCTAAATAAAAAGCATATGCTCAAGTCAGGTGAAAAATATTAGGAAAACAAAGGGCTACTACCTAGATGAATGAACCGCACCGATCCAGATACCGCCTTAAAAGTCAACTAAAAAAATAAAAACATTTTTAATAATACAGCTAATCAATTTCTATATGCCTTCATTTTTAAACCGCTAGTTGATAATTCTCATCATATACTTTTTCTGATTTCAAAACGCCATACGAGAGCACTAATAATTTTCTCATAACGGCAATGATACAACTTTTTTAGGCTTTCCATTACTCACCAAGCACTCATAGAACGCTTTTAAATGCGCGTTATATATTATCGCCACTAGCGCTGGTATATAGAGCGATTTGCGCAGTCGTTTGTGCCCGAGTTTGGATAAACATGATTTATTGATACTCGTACCCGATTGGATTATTTTCCTGTGTCTTTGATTTTTCCAATTGATCGCAACGTGTGATTAAACGCTGTATTGCTAGGTGATCTACACTTTTTTGGCGGTAACTTTTTAACTCATAATCCCCCTTTAAAACAATATGGCTAGAATAACGAGAAATCAATTCAGCGTCAGCTTTATCGGTTTTATTTCTGCCTAGTTCAACTTTAAAAAATGCATGCGTGATGATCGGATTAACCACCATGACATTCATATTATTTCATGCCTCTGCATATTACTGAGTAAGGTGCAGAGGCATGTTATTATTAAAGATTTTATTAATGTAGCCTTTTTTGTTGGCGAAGGCGACATCAAAGGTAAGTTTAGAAATATCAATTCCGACAAATAACATTGCCAATTCTCTCATTAAACGTAAACTAAGAATTGGATATTTAACGTCATAGCATTCTTGTAACTATTCGTGCTCTTAGCGTGGTGGCTGGCACAAGATACTATTCGCATTTAAAGACGTTAATAAAGAGAGGTAGGCATTAATCTGACCTACGAGTTTCAACAGACTCAAGGACACTTACAATGTCTCTGCCTCTCATCCAACCGCCGTTGAATAGTGTCATTATTTAGATTAAAAAGACACTGGAGTTAAGATACAAGGTCTGGTCAGATTGATTTCACACCAGGCTTTGTACTTGATGCGTATTATAGCGGTGGCGACAATAATTGGGCTCGGCGATTAGCCATTGGAGACCTTAATGGCGATGGCAGACCAGATGTCGTTTTTGGCATGGCGGCTAACAACTACGCAGAAATTATGCTTAATAACGGTGATGGTAGTTTTTCATTAAATAATACTGATGGTCCTTTCGGGGCTAGATCCAATGATATTGCCTTAGGTGATATGGATGGTGATGGTGATTTAGATATTGTTACTGCGGGTGGATTTATTTCAAATGGCGTTCAACCACTAAGCGTAGTATTTACAAATGATGGAAATGGCATATTTACCCAATCACAATCACTTGGAGGAAACGGAAGTTCGGTCGCTATTGGTGATGTGAATGGCGATGGCGATCTTGATATTGCTTTAGGCAGTAATACCAATAGTGCGGGTGCTTTCATTTATATTAACGATATTAATGATGATGGTAATGTTGGTGTGTTTACCAGCACCGCATTAGCTGATTTAGATGACGATGGTGATCTGGACTTGATTGTTGGTAAGGCGAATGGCGGAGGGATCACAGAGATCTTTCAAAACGATGGAGCTGGTAACTTTACCGACAATGGCTTGGTTTTGCAGACAATAACGGGTAGACAGATGGTGACGGTGATTTGGATATGGTGGTTTCGAGTAGAGATGGTATTCGGGTGTTTATGAATAGCTTAAAGGCGGTTAATACACCTTAGTTATTAAATACCCATAATCAATCAAGCATCTTCATTGATTATGGGTATATATGTTCTGACGGGCAATACATTGGACAAAAGGGGTGTGAAATGAATGACGAAATTTGGTTCACTGTTCATAAAAGCGGTTCGCATAATTTAGTAATAGGCGCTAAACATAATTACAGTAAATATAGCGGATTAGTTGCTGGTTATAGTAATAGTTTACTTAGTGATTGTGGTGGAGACACCGGTCACTGGCTATAGTGATAAGTGTTACATTAGGGCGAAATATTTCCAGACTCCCATTTTTGAGCAAACTAATTATTAATAATAAGGATTATCACCTTGCTCATGCTCGGTAATATCTTTAACACCTTTCACTTCTGGAATTTTTTCCATCAATGTTTTTTCAATGCCTTCGCTTAATGTTGTATCTACCATACCACATCCCTGACAACCGCCACCAAACTGTAAAATGACGATGCCATCTTCGGTAAACTCAGATAATGATACTTGACCACCGTGACTGGCAAGTTGAGGATTAATCTCTGATTCAAGTAAATATCCTATTCTGTCAATCACCGGTGCGTCGTCGTCAACCTTTCTTGCTTTCGCATTGGGTGCTTTTAAAGTGAGTTGTCCACCCATATCATCTTTTTGGTAATCGATTACCGCTTCTTCGAGATAGGGGATACTATCGTGATCGATGTAAGCATTAAAAGTTTCTAGTTCCATCGTTAGGTCGTCTTTTTCAACCGCATCAGTTGGGCAATAGGAGACACCACATTCTGCATGTGGAGTTCCAGGGTTAACCACAAAAACACGTATGCCAGTGCCTTTATCTTGTGAAGATAATAATCCGGCAAAATGCTCTTGCGCGCCTAGTGTAATATTGATTAATGATTGTTCTTCGCTCACTCTATGATTCCAATTTCTCTAAGATTAATCTACTGCGCGATTCTAGCAGAATTAGGTAGTAAATATCCCATGTTTTTAATAAGGGTTTTAGCACTTTCTGACTCTAAGAAACTGACGAAAGCCTTGGCTAGTTGCTTATTTCTACTTCTTGTAAGAATGACTAGTTGTTGATTTATAGGAGGGTAATCAGCTGTTTTCAGAACAATAAAACAACTTCCTATTTTTGAACCCAGTCTTTTAATATTTGATTCAGCTACTAATGCTGCGTCAATAACACCGAGTTTTGTATATTGGGCGACTTGAGAAATATTCTCAGGGTAAATTAACTTCTTAGAGACCGTATTCCATAGCTTGTTATGTTCTAATAATTTCTTACTGGCAAACCCATAGGGGGCAAGCTTTGGATTAGCTATGGCAATTTTTTTTATTCTATTTTCTGACAGAGTCATTAAGTTAATTTGAACCGGACGGTCACTATTAATTGAGCATTGTTTTAGCCAGAGCGTCAATTTTCCAATAGCGTAAGTTTGTTGGGTGTTAGCTAATGCAAACCCATTTTTAATTAGCTCATTTGGTTTATGAGAATCTGCAGATAAAAATAAGTCAAAGGGCGCTCCATTACTTATTTGAAGATAGAGTTTTCCGCTTGAACCACTACTGATTTGAATTGAGTGCTCTGATGTTTCTTCAAATACTTTAGATAACTGTTGTGCGGTTTCCAAGAAATTACTAGCAACGGCCAATCGAAGTATTTTAGCATTTACACTATTAATTGTGGATAGAGTTAAACTTAGTGTTAGCAAACAAATTAGTCGATTTGATGGCATCAAACAAGGGGCAGGGTTGATAAAAGTTGGAATTAAGTATACTGGTGACTCTAGGTAGCTGTCCAAGTCAAACTGGTATAAAATCCAATAAAGTATCAAAAATAATTAGGAAGCTTATATGAGGGTTAGAACATGATCACTAGAATATGGCACGGAACGACCTCCTTAGAAAACTCAGAAGAATATTTGCGAAAAATGAGAGAGGTTGCATTACCTGATTATCGATCAACGAAAGGAAACAAAGGTGCTTATGTTTTGCACCGAATAGAAGGTGAAGTCGCCCATTTTAATATGTTGACTTTTTGGGATGATATTGAATCAATTAAACGCTTTGCTGGTGAAGATTATGAAACACCCAAGTATTACGAGTTTGACGAAAATATGCTTCTTGAATTAGAAGATGTATCTCGCCAGTTTGATACTTATGAAGATTAAAATTTATTATGGACTTACCTTGAACGGTTAATTTTAATAAAGAAAGGTGCTGTAAGGTAAGGTAATATGCCTAACATTGTTATGTTGCATATGATAAAACTACCATAAAAATTGCTGTTAGCATTTAAGTTAACTAACCACAAAGTTAATAATGAATAAATCATAAATGATACGGCTATTAGATATACTTTTCTTAATTCATTTTGTTCTCTTTGATTGGAATAAAAATGATTAAAGCGTTTGATGGCCCAAGATAAAGTCAATCCTATGGCTAAAAATAGCATGATATTTAATACTGGCGTAAAGTTTATTAACCAATCTTTAAACTCGTCTGAGATGTAAAAACGATAGCTGATCAATGCGATAAAACTAATTGAAATAGAACCTATTGTCATCATTTTTGGGCTATAAAAAGGTCTACCGTTTAATCCCCAAGATAATATATTGGCGTTAAATGACCAAATTGAAGCTGGAATTAACCAGTTAATAAACACCCAAATAGCTAGCGATTTAAACCAACCAAAATGGTCTAACAGCCATGACCATGGTTGAAAACTATTATCTCCAATCTCTAACGACAGCAAAAATAGATTAATTGGTACCATCGCAATTAGTAAAAATAAACCTGTACTTCTTAACGTGAGTTTTAGTTTTGATAGTGCTAAGTCGAAATTTGATATTGGAAGTTGTGCGGTAAAACTTAAAATTGAACTTGACTTAGAACCTAGATAATTCTTTGACATGGTTGCGGGAGAGAATAGTGGTAAATAAATTAGACTAAAATTCATAATGGCGATTAAACCAAAAACTGTTTTATGCGATTCTAGCGTGAAGAGAATAAAAGTAAAAAGTGATGCCATAAAGATTCCAGCCATTGGTAATATCCATCCAAATACACGCCATTCAAATCTAAATAATGCTTGTTGTTTCGAACTATAGTTTGTTGGTAAGGAAAAACCGAAAAATTGAATCTCTGACAACTTCCATTTCTTACCAATGCTTTGATGAGTCCTTTCTTTTTTTACGGAGGTTATTGCCAACCACATTCCGGTTATGATTAGTAACGAAAGACCCGATTGAGCTAGATATATATTAATGAGTGGTGGCGTAGACTCGGCATTCAATAAGGAAACAATAATAACGAAAAGTAAGCCAACTAAACTAATAAAAATAATAATAGTAAAATAGGGCGCATCGGATAGTCGCCAAGTCATAAATTGAAGCCATACAACGCTAATAATACAGATCGCTAAAACAACGGAAAACTCAAACATGCTATTATCAGTTTGCGCTATGAATAGAAACCATAGGCTAATAAAAGTGAAGCTAAGAGCGATACCAAATAGAATGGGAACGAGTGCCAAATGAAAAGATGTGACAGGATGCGTAAAGGTAAACTTTGGAAGACCTGCTTTTGCTGTTTTTGTGCTAAGTTCACCGTAAGTAACGATCAAAACTAAAAATGGCAGTATCATTATTAGAAGAACAAGATGAATTTTTGAAGACGTTTCAAACAAAGAGCTATCAAAAATAAGCGTTGATATAAAATTTAATAAAAGTACCACAGGAATAGAAGCGAAAATACCGATTATTGCCCAGCGGTTTTGCCTTACCATATACCAAAGTAGAGCAAATGTTGGATTGGGGAATTTAGTTAATAAACTGATCATTATTACTCTCCCTTATTCGACTGGCTTCTCGACACAAAAATATCGTTGAGGGATAGTTTTCGCTGAGAAAGTATTTTATGTGAAGAATCTAAAATTGATTTTTCTATATTCGTTTGATTGCCGTCAAAATCTAAAATGATTTCATTATTATCTTGCGAACAATTAAAGAGCCCAGATTGTATGAACTGTTCTTTAATGATTTTTAAGGTAACACTATCCTTTGATTTAATGACAAAACGATGATGAGTTGATAAGACATTTTCCATTGAGTCCAACAGCATGATTTTACCGCTATCTAACATCATTAAGTGATCGCTCACTCTCTCAACTTCTTCTAGTAAATGTGAGGAAAATATTACCGTTTTACCCTCATCAGAAACGGTTTTTATTATCGCGCTCAAGATATCCCGCCGTACATTTGGATCGAGTCCTGAAGATGGCTCGTCCAATAATAGCAATTCGGGTCGATGGGCCTGCGCCAAGACTAAACCGACTCTTGCTTTTTGCCCTTTTGATAATTCACTTATTCGTTTATTGATTTGTAAAGAGAAAACATTAGTCAATTCCGATGCATATTGGTGATCCCAATTAGGATAAAAAGCTGCCGTATAGTTAATCAGTTCCTTTACTGTCATCCAAGCAGGTAATTCTGGTTCTTCTGATAAATAACCAATTTTAGCTAATACTTTTTCAGGGACTTCTACAGGATCTAAGTCAAATAATCTTACAGAGCCTTGTTGTGCAATGTATTGACCTAGCAAGTGTTTTATTAATGTAGTTTTGCCTGCGCCATTTTCACCAACAATGCCAAATACTTGCCCTTTTTTTACTTCGAGTGAAATGTTATCTAATGCAACTTGTTCACCAAATGTACGGCTGAGTTGGTCGATTTTTACTATAGTGTTTTCGTTTTGCATGTTGACCTCTAATGGTTTTAATCTTATTGAGATAATTCGTTGATACGATTGGTTAATTCATTAACCGATATGTTCATTTGCGACGCTTCAGCCAATAATCCTTTTATTTTTTCATCAATAATTCGATGTTGCTCGGCATCGGATAGTGGTGAAGGATTGTCAGAAACAAAAGTACCTGCACCTCGTTTTTTGTATAACCAACCGGCAACTTCCAATTCTCGGTAGGCTCGAGCAACGGTATTGGGATTGATTAATAGCTTTACCGCCAACACTCTAATCGCTGGTAGTTCCTGATCAATTACCAGTCGCTTTGAAGCAATTTGCTGTTTTACCTGATTAATAATTTGCAGGTAAACGGGAATTCCATCAGTTTGACTTAAATGAATATTCAATTATTTAAACCTAATTATTATAGCGAGTCATTATTGTATTAATACAATAGTACAATTATGTAATAGATTGCAACTATTATTTTTCGATAAGCGAGTTACAATGGCAAAGTTTCTTTTAGAACACTCAATTTTAAGGAAGATAAATGTCTTTAATAGATAAATTGTTAACTCGAAAATCCCATAACAAACTAATCGCTCCTGCACCAACGGAAGAACAAGTTAAACAAATGATTAAATTAGCATTAAGAGCGCCGGATCATGCATTGTTAAAGCCGTGGCGTTTTAGGGTTTTTACGGGCGATGGGCTAGTCCAGTTAGGTGAATATTTTGCCAAAGCAAGTCAAATTATTGATCCAGATATTGGAATTAAGAAAATTGAAAAAATTAAAAATAAGCCACTAAGAGCACCAATGGTGATCGTAGCTTCTGTGGCAATTGAGCCACATCCTAAAGTGCCAGAAATAGAACAATATCTATCGGCTGGTGCAAGTGTTCAAAATTTACTGATGGGTGCTCATTTACTAAATATTGGGGCAATGTGGCGAACTGGCTCACTCTGTTTTAATCGTCATTTGATGGAACTATTAGGCTATGAATCAAATGAATTCATCGTTGGATTTATATATTTAGGTCACGAAGATGGCGAAAAAAGAGCACCAAAACATCCGGAATTAGCTAAATTTGTTGATTGGAAGTAGTAAGTTTTAGCTATTCTAAACGTAACAAATTGTAAAAAACAAGCTATTCAGTAATAATTAGTTAATAAAAACAATAAGTTACTATCTTTTCTTACCTAAAATAGCAATGCTTGATCTTTGCTGATATGGTGTTATAGTTATATATAACACCAATCAAGAGCGGGCACCTTTATATTTCTCTTGTTTGTATACCTTAGATTTATGTACCGCCAATTGAAAGAGAGGCAAATATGGCCGCAATAAAATGGAACGATCAACAACCCATTTATAAGCAACTCAAAGAGAAGGTGATTGAGTTAATTATTGATGGCGAAGTTGCAGAGGGCGAAGCTGTACCTTCAGTTCGTCAAGTAGCAGCAGATTATCAAATAAATCCATTAACGGTTTCAAAAGCTTACCAAGAGCTAGTGGATGAATCGATTTTAGAGAAAAGACGGGGGTTAGGTATGTTTGTAAAAGAAAATGCTAGAGAAGCGCTGTTAACTAATGAGAAAAAACACTTCTTAGAAATTGAATGGCCCGCAATCTTAAAACGTATCTCTCGATTAGGATTTTCATTACCTGAATTGAATAAAGCAGTAACATCCGGTAGTGACTTAGCGATGGAGAAACAATAATGAGTGCTTTGATTGAAGCGAAAGGCTTATCAAAATCTTATGGTAGTCATAAAGCTTTAGATAATATCGATTTTACTGTTGAACGAGGTCGAGTCGTTGGTTTAGTTGGTCCTAACGGAGCCGGTAAAACAACCATTCTAAATGCGATCTTAGGTTTAACCTCTTTTGATGGAGACCTGACCGTTTTAGGTTTAAAACCTAATGAAAATCGTCATCAAATAATGCAAAAAGTAAGCTTTATTTCAGATGTAGCTATTTTACCAAAATGGTTAGTGGTTGAAAATGCGATTGAATACGTGAATGAAGTTCACTCTAATTTTAACAAAGAGAAAGCATTAAGTTTTTTAAGTAAAACTAAAATACCAATGAAAGCAAAGGTGAAAACTCTATCTAAAGGTATGGTAGCTCAATTACATTTAGCTTTGGTGATGGCGATTGATGCTGAGCTTTTAGTGCTTGATGAGCCGACGTTAGGTTTAGATATTTTGTATCGAAAGAATTTTTATAATCAGTTGTTGAGTGACTTTTTTAATGAAGACAGAAGCATCTTGGTGACAACCCATCAAATTGAAGAAATTGAGAATTTATTGACCGATTTAATTTTTGTGAAAGACGGCAAAATTATTCTTAATGATTCGATGGAAACGGTTAGTCAAAATTACGCTGAAGTGTTGGTCGGTAAAGAGCAAGTAGAAGCAGCAAAAGCACTTAATCCGATTATCGAAAGAGATGTATTTGGCCGAAAAGTATTTTTGTTCGAAGGTGCAGATCGAGAAGCACTTGAAGCGTTAGGTGAAATACATTCACCCAGTGTTGCGGATATATTTGTTGCTAAAATGGAGGAGATTTAATCATGAACGCATTAACTGTTTTATTAAAAAGAGAATATTGGGAACATAAAGGCGCTATTTTTTATACGCCTGCGATTATTGCTGCTGTTTTAGCCGTATTAACAATTTTGGCAGGTTTAACCGGTGATGCGACAATTAACGTAAATCATAACGAACAATTCAACCTGGTTGATCACCTACCTAAATTGGTGGATCAATTCGAAAATTTATCAGAAAGAGAGCAAAAGCAAGGTGTTCAAGTTGCATTGTATGGAACATTGATGTTTTTTGGCGGTGTGATGCTATTAATCAGTCTATTTTATTGTTTAGGTTGTTTATACGACGAAAGAAAAGATCGAAGCATTCTTTTTTGGAAGTCTATGCCAGTATCGGATACTAAAACCGTATTATCCAAATTCGCTACGGTATGCTTATTGATTCCAGTTAGCTATTTTATTGTTGTGACGGCATTTCAGCTATACACTTTGTTATTTTCTACTGTTTTGGCGTGGATTGGTGGAAGTTGGGGCACCATGATTTGGGCATCATCTAACTTATTTGGCGTCATGTTTAATGGTTTGATGGCGATGTTAGTCGCTATGCTTTGGTTGTCTCCTTTTTGGGCTTGGTTGATATTTACATCCTCTTGGGCTAAAAAAGTCGCATTTATGTGGGGAGCTTTACCAATCATTATGTTGACTATTGCAGAAGGATGGGTGCTCAAAAGTAGCAATTTTATTGAAATGCTTGCGATGAGAGTGGTTAACACCTTTACCATTATGAATTCTAACTTACACTTTACAACACATAAAGAAATCTTTGATATTGAAGTGATGCGTTGGTATGAAGTGTTTGGAAATTCTGAGTTTTGGATTGGGTTGATTGTTGCTGGAGTGTTCTTAACTGGCGCTATTTATACACGAAGCGTTAGGAATGAAACTTAGTAGCATTAGATACAAAAAATTGATTGAGTAACCGTAATAAAACGGTTACTCAATCGTTATAATAAATAGAACCAATATAGAAAAATTGAATATAAATTGACCGGCTACTACAAATGTGGTAGTATACTTGTAATTACTAGTTAGCCTAGTAGAAAAGGAAGAATATCATGAATTTAAATCGAAAAAGCTCAAAAGCAACCACTAAAGTAAGCTTTGTTATCTCTGTCATTATGTTAGTTGGACTCGCTGTAACAATTCAAGCACAAGGGCTTCCAACGGACTATTTAATGGATAACGGAGCGCAAGTTTGTAGAGCTGGTTTTATTGATTTTGTCTCAATTTTACTTTGGTAAATTAGTTTTACACAAATTGATAAAAAACGGAGCTTGTCTCCGTTTTTTTATATCCAAAGATGGATGAAACAATGAATAATTTAAAAACCTAATTTTTTGTTTCAAATAACCATACAAAAGAATATGCTTTGGAACAATTCAGTTTAGATTCAGCTTTTTGATTGTAGTATAGATTTATTATTTAATTAAACGCTATCAAACAATGAAAAATTTTTCGAATAAATTCTTATTAGTAGTCACTTTAGTTATCCTACCGATCGCAGCAAGTGCTCATGATTTCCGTTCTTCTTATGAGTATGCAAATGACTTTTCTAAATCCTTTTATACAAGTTATGAATCTAATGGTGCTGATTTTATTTCTACTATTGGATTAGCTACTAATTTAATTCAAAATGATGAATTTGGTGTTCAATTGAATACCTCGATAGTGACGGCTGAAATTTTAGCTACCGATGGATATTTAGAGGAGTTTTCAGGGTGGCAAGTTGGTGTAAAAGCTGGCTATTTTGGACGGGTATCCATGTTTGTTGAAGCAGGGTTTGATTTAACCGAAGCCATTTTCAATGATATTCGAGATGATGAGCATAGTGTTGTTTATACTAGCGATGGCGTGACTTACTACGAAGAGTATGATGAGCATTCAAGAAATGATGTTGACATATATTTGGGTGCTGGTGCAGGACTTAATCTTGGCAAACTTTCTTTGGAAGGCATTGTTAGGTGGCGCGCAATTGATGGAGACTATTGGCAAGCTGACTCTGAATTCTTTAGTGGAGTACAGTTATCACTTAGCTTTTGAACTTTCTAGGTTGAAGGACTATGTATCTGGGAAATGATGTATGGGGCGATAACCACTGTCCAAAGTTGTGTGTCATCAGTGCAGTTTTCTCTGATCCAGTTGGGAGTAGCAAATTGAATAAGTTTTTTATCAATCAGGTGCTCTAATTGTTTAGCATCGTTATCTGATATTTTAGAGGCGACGTCTATTAAATCACAACTTGGAGTAACGGTTAGCAACTTGCCTTGCGCAAAATAAACTTCTAGTTCTTTCCAAGTGAGTATAGCTGTTTCTTGATTGAGCTTTTCTTTTGTTGTTAGTTCAACTTGTTTAGATATTATTTTTGTCATTTTTAGATTTATGAAATGTTTAGATTGTTCTAATTAGTGGATAATAACAGGTTTGTTAGTTAGATTTTAAATAAATTGATAGGATTTAACACTTTACAAACAGATTATATGTTTTAATAAGAGAGAGAAATTTTCTTCTAGGTTTGTTAACTAAAGCGAGGGTACAAATATGAATTTCAAACTCACACAAATTATATTGGTCGTATTAGCTGTTGCCAATATCCAAATGGTTATTGCTGAAACTGAAAATGGTAATTTAAAAACTCAAGTAGCTTTAATTGACGGTAAAAAATTTATAGATTATGAATTGGCTAGTTATAGTCGCAATAAAAGTTTGAAAATATTAGAGAAAGATTTTAATAAAGTTTTCAGTAAACTATCGACAAAATATTTAAAAGAAGGACAATCAATTTCGGTCAATATTACAAATCTCGATTTAGCAGGAGATATTCGTTTTAACGTAGGTTCAAATCATCAAGATATTAGGATTGTTAAAGATATCAGCCCGATGAAATTATATTTTAACTACAAAATTTTAGCGAATGATGGAAGTGTTGTATCAGAAGGTGAATATAAAATTAAAGAGTTTTTACACCTATCATCTCATTCTAAGCGATTAAAACATCGTGGTAATTTGTCGTATTTTATGCCGTTATTAGAGAAATGGTTTAAGTCGGAATTCTCGTAGGTTAGTTATTTTTGAATAAGTTTAAAGCTTGTCATTATCGATATAATTTTTAAATGCGACTAAAATACCTAAGCCAATAAATGCTCCTGGTGGTAAAAGAGCCAATAAAAATGGCTGTTCTGAAGTGAAAACTTGAACAGTCAACTCTTTTGCCCAGTTCCCAAATAGTAAGTGAGCACCATCTAAAAATGTTCCTTGTCCCAAAAATTCTCTTAACCCACCTAATAATACAAGCACTAATGTAAAGCCAACACCTTGAGAAATCGCATCGATCAAAGATGCCACTGGTGTATTTCGACTGGCAAAAGCTTCTGCTCTCCCAATAATCATGCAGTTAGTAACGATTAATGGAATGAAAATTCCTAAAATTAGGTATAAATCATAGGTAAAAGCATTCATTAGCAATTGAATCGTGCTAACTAACGATGCTATTAGCATAACGAAAATAGGTATTCGTATTTCGTTGGGGATAATGTGCCTAACTAGAGATACAGTTAAATTTGATCCAATCAATACGAGTGTTGTGGCGATCCCTAAACCTAGTCCATTTATCAAGCTATTGGTGACTGCTAATAACGGGCATAACCCTAATAGTTGGACTAAAGCCGTATTATTACTCCAAAGTCCACTTTTTATAATTTCTGATGATTGCATATTCAATAACTGCGCAGTAGTTAGTCTTTTTAATTCGTTTTTAATATAAATTGACTTTTTAGCTATTCGTACGAGTAGTATGTTGTTTTACTCGGTTATACTAGCGTTAAATCTATTCGAAAAAACTTTAACTTTTTTATATTTATGAACAAACTTAATGTTTTACTTTAAGTTTATTGCTTAACTTGCTGAATTCATTTCCTATTCAAAAATACTTCTATAAGGCTTTAGTTAAATAACGTTTAAGTCCTTGTAGTATAAGCAAAAATTGTTGTTTTTTTTGAGGTGCATCACCTTGACAAAATATGCCATCACTTACTATAGTGCACCATAGTGGAGAAAAGTGTCATATTGTGTCTTTTTGTGGTTAAACTGTACATTCAACTACAAATTTTTGGGAATCGTTCTATTTAACTAAAGAGCAATCCCCAGCTAGGGTGAAAAAAGTGTTTCGTGGAGCAAACTCAATTAATTTGGATTCGAAAGGACGTATTGCAGTTCCTGCAAAGTACCGTCCTGTCATCAGTGAATCTTCAAACTCCCACTTAATCATTACCTGTGACCCCTATGATAACTGTTTACTCATCTTTACCCTAGAAGATTGGGAAAATACTGAAGCGGATCTCCAATCACTCTCTAACTCCAAGCGCAATCATCGACGCATAAAACGCATTATGCTATCTCACGCGACTGAAGTCGATATGGATGTAAATGGAAGGCTATTAATCCCTAGTGTCTTGAGAGAGCGAGCAGAACTAGTTAAGGAAGTGATGTTAACGGGTAATGGAAAGACCTTTCAGTTATGGGATAAAGGACGATGGGATCGACTTGATGAAGAAGACATGGCAGTAATGACCGCAGAAGAGCTCGATAGTGATGACTTACCTGTGCTGGATTACTAAGCGATTAACTGAAAAATAATCTCATGAACGAAATGGAAAATAAAAAAAGTAATATGGCTCCAGGAAATAGAAATGTAGCAATACCAGATTTAGGTAAGCATATTACTGTTTTGTTAAAGGAAGCCGTTGATGGACTCAACATAAAACCCGATGGATTGTATTTAGATGGAACTTTTGGAAGAGGTGGTCATAGTGAGTTGATATTAAGTCAGCTTGGAGAAAATGGACGTTTGATCGGAGTTGATAGAGACATTCAAGCTAAGCAAAGTGCAAAGCGCTTTGAGAATGACCCTAGGTTTAGTTTCATTCACTACGATTTTGCAGGAATAAGAACAGTTTTAGAACATAAAGGCATGTTAAAAAATAGTTTGGGAGAAGTTCAAAAAGTAGACGGGATTTTATTAGATCTAGGTGTTTCATCTCCTCAGTTGGATCAAGCCGAAAGAGGTTTTAGTTTTAGCAAGGATGGTCCACTAGATATGCGCATGGATACTACGCAAGGTATTTCAGCAAAGGAGTGGGTGAATTCTGCATCAATTGAAGAAATGAAACGAGTGATTAAAGAATATGGCGAAGAAAAATTTGCATTACGTATAGCTAGAGGAATAGCAGCAGAGAGAGAGAAGGTTGAGATTAATTCAACTTTACAATTAGCAAAAATAATTGATGAAGCGTGCCCAGTAAAAGATAAGTTTAAACATCCGGCTACAAGAAGTTTTCAAGCGATACGGATTTTTATTAACGATGAACTAGGACAGTTAGAAAAATCATTAGAAGATATGAGTGAATTGTTAAATAAATGCGGACGAATGTCCATTATTAGTTTTCATTCATTAGAAGATAGAAAAGTTAAACGTTTTATTAAAAGAGCATCTACCGGTGAGCCTGTACCAATAGATATACCGATTATGGCAAAAGATATTAAAACAGAATTTAAAAAAATTGGTAAAGCAATAAAAGCTAGCACAGAGGAAATAAAAAATAACCCAAGATCTCGAAGTGCAATATTAAGAATTGCAGAGCGTTTGTAAATATTATGACGAGTAGAAAAATAAAAAGTAAAGATAAAAGTGTTAAAAATATTCCATCGTTATTGGCATTGATTTTTGTTGAAATTTTTTATAAAAATTGGTTGTTAACATTACTAGTTATTATTGCGGTGATTTCATCAATGCAAAAAGCAAGGACTAGCCATAATGCAAGACGAGCTATTGCAAAATTACAATTGCTAAAAGAAGAGAGCCAGCAATTACAGATAGAGTGGCAGTCTTTAAACTTAGAAATGACTGCTGTTTCGGAAAGTAACAGAGTAACCCAATTAGCAACTAAAGAATTAGAAATGATAACGGTTAATTCAAATAACGAAAAAATAATTAGTTTGTGAAGCAGGCTATTTAATATAGGTTGAACGATTAAAAATAATTTATGAGCAAGAATAGAAAAACAAATAATATACCTTTATGTAGCATAAGATTTTATCTTTTGTGCGGTGTATTATCTTGTGCTTTTATTGGGTTAATGGCGCGCGCTGTTTATTTACAAGTGGATGAATCGGAACGGTTAGTAAAGCAAGCCGATTCTAGAAGTCTTCGTACTAAAGGGACACAATCTTTTCGTGGAAATATTTATGATAGAAATGGTATTGAGTTAGCTAGCAGTATCCCAGTTAAATCAGTATGGATGGATGTGACGCAAGTACTAAAAGCTTCGCCTTTGTTAAATGAAAAGCAATGGAATCAATTAGCCGTTATTGCACAAAAAACACCTGAAAAATTTAAACAATGGATCCATGCTAGAAATAAAAGGCAATTCGTCTGGGTCGCTCGACATTTAGATCCTCAAATGGCTAATTTGGTGGCAAAACTCGATCTAAAGGGAGTCTACTTACAAAATGAATCAAGGCGTTATTATCCTTCTGCAGAAATATCGGCTCATTTAGTTGGATTTACTAATGTTGATGATGAAGGGCAAGAAGGTTTAGAAATGTCCTATAACGATTGGTTAACTGGTCAATCAGGGAAAAAACAAGTCAGAGTTGATTTAAGAAGACATGTTATTGAACAAAGAAATACTATTAAAGAAACAGAAGCTGGAGAAGACTTGTATTTAAGCATTGATTCAAGAATTCAAGCGATTGCGTATAAAGCGTTAAAAACAGCTGTTTTAAAACATAAAGCTAAAGCGGGTGCTTTGGTTATGATTGATGTTGAAACTGGTGAAATTTTATCGCTGGTGAGCCAACCATCCTACAATCCTAATCGTTTCGATTTAAGACGTCCAGAGTTAACCCGAAACCGTGCATTTACCGATAGCTTTGAACCAGGATCCACTGCCAAACCGTTTACCGTTGCAAGTGCGCTTGAAGCAAATGTCGTGACGCCAAGAACTAAAATTGATACTTCGCCGGGAAGAATTAAAGTTGGAAGTAAATGGATCCCTGATGGTAAAAATAATGGCATTTTGGATGTTACTGGAATTTTACAAAAATCGAGTAATGTGGGTGTAACTAAGTTGGCACTTAAAATGGACGATAAACAATTTTTGAAATCTTTTTACAGTGTCGGTTTTGGTGTTGATACAGCGAGTGGTTTTCCTGGAGAAAGTTCTGGAAAATTTAATATTCGTAGAAATTGGAGCGATATGGAAAAAGCCATTTTTTCTTATGGATATGGATTTACCGTTACACCAGTCCAATTAGCAAAAGCTTACGCCATTTTGGGAGCTGGAGGAATGAAGCGACCTATATCTTTAGTTAAACTGGATGGTGAAATTGTTGGAGAACGAGCTATTTCTGAAAAAGTTGCTAATCAAGTTATGGCAATGATGGAAACAGTCGTCGACGAAGGTGGCACAGGTCAAAAAGCGCAAGTAAAAGGTTACCGAATTGCAGGTAAAACTGGAACAGCACGTAAAGCAAAAGCGGGCGGGTATGGTGATGAATACAGTGTTTTTTTTGCAGGTGTGGCACCTGTTTCAAATCCAAAAATTGCAATGGTTATTTTTGTCGATGAACCAGCAAGCGAAAATTATTATGGTGGTCAAGTGGCCGCACCTGTTTTTGCAAAAGTAGCAAGCGATGCATTAAGAATTCTTAATGTTAGACCTGATAAAAAACTGGCTATAAAGAATCAAGCCAATAGAAAAAGCTTATACACAAAACATGAAATTAAGGTTGCATCAAATGAGTAGCCTTAGCAAAATAATTCGGATCACGTTAGATCAATTGTTAAAAGGCGTTTCTGGAGCAACGGTAGCAACCGAACAATGGAATGAGTTGGTTGGTCGCCTATGCTTAGACAGCAGACAAGTTAATCAAGGTGATACTTTTATTGCCCTTCAAGGAATAGCCGTTGATGGTTTTCAAAATGATGGGCGAGCCTATATTCCTATAGCGTTAAAGAACGGTGCAAATTTCATTATTGCAGAAGCGTTAGATAGCAAAGATTTTAAGTTGATGTTTAAAGAACAGATAACGGATAAATTTATTTGGATTAAAAATTTGAGAGAGCAAGTAAGTATGATTGCTTCTAATTTTTATTCCGAGCCTTCAAAAGAATTAAAAAATATTGCTATAACAGGCACCAATGGAAAAACCAGCTGTAGTTACTTAATTGCAAAAACGTTACAGAATATGCAATTTGAATGCTTTTTAATGGGAACTTTAGGCGTAGGCTCTTGCGAACAGTTGGTCATACAAAATAATACCACCGTAGATGCAATAAAAATTCAAGAAACTTTAGCTAAGGCTGTTGATTCAGGTGCACAGTTTTCAGCCATGGAAATTTCATCGCATGGTATTCATCAGTTTAGAGCAAAAGCGGTAGAGTTAAATACAGCCATTTTTACAAACTTAACGCGGGATCATCTTGATTATCATGGTGATATGAAAAGCTATGGTGAAGCTAAACGGCAATTATTTTTAAGAAAAAATCTTAAAAATGTTGTGATTAATGTTGATGATAAATTTGGTAGAAAACTAGCAAAAGACGACGATATTATTGCCGATAAATGGTTGGTTAGCACTAATCTACCAACCGCTGGTGCTAATTTAGAAAGATGGATTTGGGCTGAAGATGTCGTTTTTAGCCTCGAAGGTATTCATGCAAAAATATTTACTCCTTGGGGAAGTGGAAAACTGGACTCTTCTTTGATTGGAGCATTTAATCTTTCAAATTTACTTTTAGTTGTTGCTGCGCTCGGCGGAATACTAAAAGACCTTCCTTTAATACTTGCTGCTTTGAAAAAAGCGAAAGCGCCACCAGGGAGAATGGATACACTCGGGTTTAAAGCGAATGAGGGTTTTAACAAGCCTTTAGTTATCATTGATTATGCACACACTCCTGATGCGTTAGAAAAAGCTCTCTCAGCAATAAGAGAGCACTGCACAGGATTGATTACATGTGTCTTTGGTTGTGGAGGCGATCGCGATACAGGAAAGCGACCTTTAATGGCTAAGGTGTCAGAAAAACTAGCAAATAAAGTAATTGTTACTTCTGATAACCCTCGTATGGAATCGATTGCTCAAATAAAAAATGATATATTTGATGGTTTTTCTAAGCCTGAAAAAGCTCAATATTTTGAATCAAGATCAAAAGCAATATTAAATGCTATCGAAAACGCAAGAACAGGTGATGCAGTTTTAATCGCCGGAAAAGGTCATGAGGAATACCAAATAATTGGTAAAGAAAAAATATTTTTTAGCGACAATGTTGAATGTAAGAATGCATTGGAGGCAATAAAGAATGATTGATTTGTCTCTTATGGAAATTGCTAATACGTTAGATACAAAAATATTGGTTCATGATACTTCATTAGAAGTTGAAAAGACATCTAATAACTTAGTCATTAATTTTGTTTGTACTGATACTAGAACTATAAAATCAAAATCCGGTAATACTGGTACTTTATTCGTTGCTATCAAGGGATCTCACTTTGACGCACATAAATTTTTAAGTGAAGCTCAAAAATTAGGCGTTTCTGCATTAATAGTAGAAGATTTAATAGATGAAATAATATTGATCCCTCAAATATTAGTTAAAAATACTAGAATTGCGCTCGCGAAAATTTCTCAAGTAGTGCGGAATAAAAGTTTAGCTAAGTTCATCGGTGTCACCGGAAGTTGTGGAAAAACAACTGTAAAAGAAATGATTGGAAGTATTCTAAAATTGGAAGGTGATACGTTTGCAACAGTTGGAAATTTTAATAATAGCATTGGTGTTCCTCTTTCTCTCTTGCAAATAGAAAATACAACTGAATATGCCGTTTTAGAATTGGGTGCTAGTCAAATTGGTGAAATTACTTTTACAGCTGACTTAGTGAATCCTCAAGTTGCATTAGTCAACAATGTATCGGATGCACATTTAGAAGGTTTCGGAGATCTTCAAGGTGTGGCTCAAGCAAAAAGTGAAATATATGCAAGTCTTCCGTCAAATGGTACGGCAGTAATTAACTTAGATGATGATTTTGCAGAATATTTCTTACAAAAATGTCAATCAAAAGTGATGACCTTTTCGTCTAATTATTTTTCTACTAGTAATAATAAAAATGGTGAGTTCAAAGCAGATGTCTATGCTAAGAATATAACACTAGATAGCTATCATAAAGCTGGTTTCGATCTTGTATTTAAATCCGAACAGGTAAAAGTAGCACTGTCTTTAGTCGGCAAACATAATATTAACAATGCTTTAGCTGCGGCTAGTTGTTGCCTCGCGATTGGATGTTCACTAAAAACAATTGCAAAAGGGCTATCAAAAGTTGCCAGTGTTGATGGAAGGCTAAATATTTCGTATCACTCATCTGGATGTAGAATTATTGATGACACTTACAACGCTAATTTAGAATCAATAAAAGCGGCAATCGATTTATTAGGTGAGTATCAATCGCCAAAGATTTTAGTTCTCGGTGATATGGCAGAACTTGGCGATCATACGAGGCAATCTCATGAAGAAATTGGTCGCTATGCATTAAGTAAAAATATTGATCGACTATATACTTATGGTGAATTTACAAAGTTATCACAGAATACATTCAATCCTGGAATGTCACTTTTTGGAAGACATTTTAATAGACATTCAGATTTAATCTGTGCGTTATTAATAGAGTTGAAAACAGTCGCGACCATTCTAGTTAAAGGTTCTAGAAGTTCTCATATGGAAAAAATAGTTCAATCCCTTTTAACAGTCGAACAGATTGATAAAAATATAAAATTAGCCAAAGTAGAGTTGCAAGACGAAACGGCTGAGGGAGAATTTTAAATGTTACTTTGGTTAGCCGATTATTTGGAGCAATATGTATCAGGTTTTAATGTATTCCAATACCTAACACTTCGAGGAATTTTAAGTGTCATTACTGCTTTTTTGATTTCGCTTTTATTAGGGCCATATATGATTAGAAAGTTGAGTCATAAACAGATCGGACAAACAATTCGTGATGATGGGCCGCAAACACATTTGAAAAAGTCAGGAACTCCTACGATGGGTGGAGCATTAATTTTAGCAGCCATTAGCATTTCAACTCTCTTGTGGGGTGAATTAAATAGCCGATTCATTTGGACTGTATTATTAACAACTTTAGGTTTTGGATTTGTTGGTTGGGTTGATGACTATCGAAAATTAATTTACAAAGACCCTAAAGGGTTGGCTTCGAGATGGAAATATTTTTGGCAATCAGCGATTGGAATAACGGCAGCTCTTTATTTATTTATGAGCGCAGAGTCAAATGTAGAGACTACTTTATATTTACCCTTTTTTAAAAATGTTGCGATCAACATGGGGTTCGGGTACATCATCTTTACTTATTTTGTCATTGTTGGAACAAGCAATGCAGTGAATTTAACTGATGGATTAGATGGGCTAGCTATATTGCCAACCGTTTTGGTAGCTAGTGCTTTAGGTGTTTTTGCTTATTTAACTGGTAATGTTAACTTTTCAGAATATTTATCGATCCCTTATGTGGCAGGTGCTGGAGAATTGATTATTTTTTGCGGAGCAATTGCAGGTTCAGGTTTAGGGTTTTTGTGGTTTAACACTTACCCAGCACAAGTTTTTATGGGAGATGTTGGCGCTCTTGCTTTAGGTGCTGCATTAGGCGTTGTAGCTGTTATTGTTAGACAAGAATTTGTATTATTTATTATGGGGGGCGTATTTGTAATCGAAACAGTTTCAGTCATTTTACAAGTTGCATCATTTAAATTGACAGGAAAAAGAATTTTTAATATGGCGCCTCTGCATCATCACTATGAATTAAAGGGTTGGCCAGAACCTAGAGTGATTGTGAGATTTTGGATCATCTCAGTTATTTTGGTTTTGGTTGGTTTGGCAACATTAAAATTAAGATAGCATAAAATAAAATAGAAAATAAAATGAGATCAATAATAGAACATAAGAACATCATATTTGGGCTTGGTAAGTCTGGGATGTCCTGTGCTCATTATTTTGATAGAAAAGGGATCGATTATACTTTAATTGATACACGATCTAACTTGCCAAATATGGAAGAAATATCACAATTAATAAACTGCAAAGCAAGTTACTTTGGTTTAATTGACGAAGTACTTTTAGATAGTTGTGAAAGGCTAATTGTTAGCCCAGGAATATCTCTTAAACATCCGTTTGTATCTCAAGCAAATAAACAAGATATTGATATATGTGGTGACATTGAATTATTTGCAAGAGACTGTGATAAAAAGGTTGTAGCAATTACTGGATCAAACGGTAAAAGTACTGTGACAGAATTAACTTACAAACTAATTTCGAAATCTGGCATTAATGTACAAATGGCTGGTAATATAGGTTTGCCAGTTTTAGATTATTTAGCAACCAACAATGACGAAAAATTACCAGAATTGTTTATCTTAGAATTATCAAGTTTTCAATTAGATCTAACTAAATCGCTTAAACCAGAAATCGCGGTGTTATTAAATATAAGTGAAGACCATATGGATCGTTATGAGTGTTTTAATGATTATGTCAACTCAAAAAGAACGGTCTTTAACGGAGCTAAACAAAGAGTTTTTAATTTTGATGATAAACGATGCTATCCATCGAAAATTGATTTTTCTGATTATGCCTTTTCTATTGAACAACAAGATATGAACGTGAGTTGTAAGACTGCCAAAATTTTAGAAGGCCAGTCTAAGGAAAGTAGAAGTTATAAACTTTGTATCAATCAAAAGACAGTTTTAGATTCAGCTGAGCTAAATATGATCGGAAATCATAATTATGCCAATACATTGGTTAGTATATCCATTCTAGAATTACTTAATGTAGAGCTAGATTCAAATGTTCTACAAACTTTATGTGATTACCAAGGAATGAAGCATCGTTTTCAATTAGTTTCCAAAAAATTCAATTGTCATTGGATCAATGATTCCAAAGCAACAAATGTAGGCGCAACTATTGCTGCATTAGAACATTTTGATTCAAATATAGAGCAGCGGTTAATTTTGATTGCTGGTGGTGATTCTAAAGAAAGTGATTTAAAACCACTGGTAAAAGAATTTGAGGATAAAGTAGAGAGCTTAATTTTGCTTGGAAAAGATGCTCAATTATTTGCTGATTTATCAAATAAAATAAAAGCATACTTTGTGAAGAATATGCAACAAGCTATTGAGAAAGCTAAATTTTTAATAGATGGTTTTTCGACTTCAAAGCAAACGACGGTACTTTTATCGCCTGCAAGTGCAAGTCTAGATATGTTTAAAGATTTTGAAGATAGAGGTGAACAATTTACCCATGCGATTGAGGTGCTGAAATGAATTTTCAAGTATCAACAATTGGCGAGTTTGTCAGTAAAGAAAATGTATCAAGGTTAAATCATGAACAGGTTTTATTTGATAAAATATTATTAGCTGTAGTTATTCTATTGGTTGCTATCGGTATTATTATGGTGACCTCTAGCTCTATGTATTACGCGCAGAATATTTTTAATGGGCACTCGTTTTATTTTATTAATCGACATATTGTTTATTTAGCGGTATCTTTTTTTATTGCGGCTATAGTGCTAACCCAGCCCGTTATTCTTTGGCAAAAATATGGACCATATTTATTGGTTGTTGGAATATTCTTTTTAATTGTGGTTTTGTTTGCAGGTAAAAGTGTTAATGGGAGTCAACGTTGGTTAAGTGTAGGTCCTTTAACCTTTCAAGTATCTGAAGTAGTAAAATTATTTGTTGTTGTTTACCTTGCAGGTTACTTAGTAAGAAGAACGGATGAAATCCAAAACCAGTTAGCTGGATTTTTTAAGCCACTTATTGTGCTCGCTTTAATTTCGGGATTGTTACTATTAGAGCCAGACTTTGGAGCAACGGTTGTTATTATATCAACTAGCATGGCAATGTTATTTTTAGGCGGTGCAAAGTTATGGCAATTTATTGGGGTGGCAACTAGCGTTGGAGCAACATTAATTGGCATCGCCATTTATCAACCCTACAGACTACAAAGAATTTTAACGTTTATGGATCCTTGGGCTGATCCTTTTGGAAGTGGGTATCAATTAACCCAATCATTAATAGCTTTTGGACGAGGGAATATTTTTGGTCAAGGTTTGGGGAATAGTTTACAGAAGCTATCTTATTTGCCTGAAGCACATACTGATTTTATTTTTGCCGTTTTAGCAGAAGAGCAGGGTCTAATTGGTGTCTTTATTATATTGTCTCTATTTTTCATATTATTTTATAGAAGCATGAAGATTGGTCGAATGGCTTTAATGCAACAAAGGGCTTATTCAGCTTATTTAGCCTACGGAATTGGCTTTTGGTTAACGTTCCAAGCTTTGATTAATATCGGTGTCACAAGTGGTGCTTTACCTACCAAAGGGTTAACGTTACCTTTTGTTAGTTACGGAGGTAACAGTCTATTAATTTGTAGCATTGCAATTGCTCTATTGTTGCGTGTTGATTATGAGAATAGATTGGTTGCGAATAACTTACTTAATGCAGAAGATTCAGAAATAAAATACTTATCTCTATCAAGTGAGAAGAAAGATATTAAAACAAAAAAGAGGAAGCAATAAAATGACTTCTTCTAATATTCAAAATAATTCTGAAAAGCGTGTTCTGATTATGGCTGGTGGTACTGGAGGGCATATATTCCCAGGATTAGCCGTGGCAAAAGAACTACAAAAAAGAGATTGGAATGTATTTTGGTTAGGCAGTCATAAAGGAATGGAAGAAGAAATTCTAGCTAAAACTAATATTTCATTGAGTTTGATCCACGTAGCTGGTTTACGTGGTAATGGTTTGTTGGGTTGGTTAAAAGCACCGTTTTTAATTTCCAAGTCAGTGATGAGTACAATCGTTATTATTAAGAAAATAAAACCTCATTTAGTGATTGGTTTTGGTGGTTTTGTATCAGGCCCTGGTGGATTAGCTGCTTACCTTTTAGGAATTAAACTATTTATACATGAACAAAATGCTATCGTAGGCATGACTAATCGATACTTATCTAAGCTTGCAAATAAAGTATTTCTTGGTTTTCCAAATGCTTTTGGTGATAAAAATGTAAAAAGTGATAAAAAAATAAGCGTTGTTGGAAACCCTATCAGAGATGAAATTAAAAGTATTATTAGAATTGAAAAAAAACTGACTGAAAATCTAAATTTGTTGGTGATAGGTGGTAGTCGCGGCGCAAGAGCTCTTAATTTAAAATTACCAAAAATATTAAACTCTATCACGGCTAAAAGATTAAAAGTGATTCATCAATCAGGTAAAGGTAATCTGGAATCAACGATTAAAGAATATCAAAAAATATCATGTGATGTTGAAGTGTTCGAGTTTATTGAGAATATAGCTGAAAGTTTGGCTTGGGCTGATGTTGTCATTTGCCGATCTGGAGCATCAAGTGTTGCTGAGATTGCTGCAGTTGGTTTGACAGCAATATTTGTTCCTTTTCCCTTTGCTGTTGATGACCATCAGTATTTTAATGCTTTATGGTTGTCTGATAATAATGCTGGAGTAATCATTAGAGATAATGATTTGGGTTCTATGGAATCCAAAAAAATAATTTCAGATTTGTTAAGTTCTAAAAATGAAATAATTAGTATGGGTATCCGGGCTAAAAAAATAGCATATTTAAACGCAGCCGAGGATATAGCTGATGAGTGTGATAGTTTGATTAAAAAGACATTTGAAAAAGAAAGTTTAAAGGTTGCCTAATGTTAGAACAACAAATATCAAATAACCAAAACATACCAGAAATGAGGCGAATAAAACGTATTCATTTTGTTGGTATAGGCGGTGCCGGAATGTGTGGTATTGCTGAAGTGTTAATTAATCAAGGTTATTTTGTTACAGGTTCAGACCCAATAAAAAGTGAAACGACGGAACGATTAATTTCATTAGGTGCACAAGTTTACAATAGCCATTCTGCAAATAATATTTTAGGTGTTGATGTAGTTGTAGCAAGTACAGCTATATCAAATAAAAATGTTGAGATTGAAGCTGCGAGAGAACGAAGAATTCCGGTTGTACCGAGAGCAGAAATGTTGGCAGAACTTATGCGTTTTAGACACGGAGTAGCAGTAGCGGGTACTCATGGAAAAACAACTACAACCAGTTTGTTAGCAACAATTTTTGCTGAAGCAGGACTTGATCCAACCTATGTTATTGGCGGATTACTTAATCGTTTAGGATCCAATGCTAAGTTAGGAAAGAGTCGATATTTTATTGCTGAAGCTGATGAGAGTGATGCTTCATTTCTGCATTTACAACCAATGGTTTCAATTGTTACTAATATTGATATGGATCACATGGATACTTATGACGGTGATTTTGAAAAACTAAAAAAGACATTTATAGAGTTTATTCATAACTTACCATTTTATGGTCTTGCCGTTCTTTGCGGAGATGATGAATCGATTCTTTCTATCATTCCAAAATTGAATAGACCCTATGTGACCTATGGATTTAATGACGGAGTAGATTATCAAGCCGTTGAGGTTAAACAAAAAGGAATCGTAAGTGAATATAAGATTAAGAGAAAAAATAAACCAGGATTAATTAAAATCATTTTAAATATGCCTGGTAAACATAATGTTCTAAATTCGTTGGCTGCTTTCGCCGTTGCAAATGAAGATAATGTTAACGGTGCTTCTATTGCTCAAGCTCTTGAGAGTTTCTCGGGCATCGGTCGTCGTTTTCAAAGTCATGGAGTGTTTGCAACGGAAAAAGGCGAGATTGAATTAGTCGATGATTATGGACATCATCCCACAGAAATAAAAGCGACCATAGAGGCTGTCAAAAGTGGTTGGAAAGATAAACGTTTAGTGATGGTATTTCAACCTCATAGGTACACCAGAACAAGAGATCTTTATGAAGATTTTGCCAGTATTTTAAGTAATGTTGATTTATTAATTATGTTAGATGTTTACCCTGCAGGGGAAAAAACTATTGCTGGAGCAGATAGTCGTTCTCTCTGTAGAACTATAAGGCAACATGGGAAAACGGAACCAGTATTTGTAGAGAAAATTGAAAATTTAGATAGTGCAATTAATGCGGTTATCAACGATGGTGATTTATTGTTAACGCAGGGGGCTGGTAATATTGGTGGAATTGCAAAGGCATGGGCAAAAAATAAATTATCATTTATTAAAAAAAACTGAGAATTAAGAAGGTTATCAAACAAATAGAATGAGTAACATTAATCAAAATTTAACGAGAGACTTTGGGCGGGTTGGCGTGCTCTATGGAGGAAAAAATGCTGAACGTGAAATTTCTCTTCTCTCGGGTAATGCTGTTTATGATGCTTTAATTAAAGAAGGTGTTAATGTAGTAAAAATTGATACTAAAGAAAATTTGTTAAATAAGTTGATTTCGGAAAAAATAGAAAGAGCCTTTATTGTATTGCATGGAAGAGATGGCGAAGACGGTGTTGTACAAGGTTTTTTAAAGTATTTAAATATACCTTATACTGGTAGTGATACAGAGAGTTCTGCATTAGCGATGAATAAAGGACATAGTAAAAATATAATTCAGAGTAATGATATTGATACTGCATCTTTTATTTGGTTTGATGAAAATAAAAATTATCTATTAAAAGATGCTATTGAAACGATTGCAAAACTGAATTTACCATTATTTGTAAAACCTGTTAGAGAAGGATCTAGTGTTGGAATGTCTAAAGTTGAATCGGCTACATCTTTGGTTTCAGCGGTAGAACTTGCTCAGGAATATGATTCAGTAATGATTGAGCAATATATTCCCGGTCGAGAATATACAGTTACTATTCTAAACGGTGAAGCATTACCAAGTATTAGTATGGTAACGCCTAATTGTTTTTATGATTATGATGCAAAATATCAGTCAGATAAAACACAGTACTTTTGCCCAAGTGGATTAAATGATGATGATGAATCTGAAGTTCAACAATTAGCATTGCGTTCATTTAAAGCATTAGGTTGTTCAGGTTGGGGGCGGGTAGATTTTATTAGAGATGAAGTTAGTAATAAATTTATGTTGTTAGAGGTTAATACTGTGCCAGGAATGACCAAAACTTCACTTGTTCCAAAGTCGGCTTTTACACATGGATTATCATTTGAAAAGCTTGTGATTGAAATATTAAAAACATCCTTTGGTTCTAATTATTCTGCTATGGGAAGTGACCATGAGTAGAAAAATGGCAGTTAGAACTAAAGATGAAAAAAACAGAGAAACAATATTTTCTCTGTTTAGTTTTTTTGGAGATACAAAGCCTGTTATAGAGAAACTATTCAAATTAACGTTACTTACTGGTTTTGTTATTGTATGTGTACTTCTTTTTAATACAGTAAAACAGGCTGTTTTTGAACAATGGAAAGTAACAGAGATTTCTATTAATCATAATTTAAAGCAAGTAGAACCTCGTCAAATTGCACAAATACTTGAAAAAGATGAGTTTGCTTATTTGCTACAGATTGATGTAGTTAGTTTACAAAACGAAATTAAAAATTTGGAATGGGTTAAGCAAGTTGAAATAAGAAAAAAATGGCCAAATACCATTGAAATAATACTTGAGGAATATATCCCGATCGCTAGAATAAATGAACATATTTTAATTGATTCAGGAATATTGATTATGGCTAATAGCTTGGAACAATTTAGTCACTTACCAATGATCAACTTTAGAAATGATACTAAGAAATTTAATTACCTAGAATTGATTGAACAATTGAATAAGATTCAAAGTAATCTTGGTCAAGTTGGCGTTAGTATTGAGTCATTAAATATCAGTGAAAATTTTTCTTGGACTATTAATACTTCGAAAGAACTTGAAATTAAACTTGGTAGAAAGTTACCGTTGCTACGCATTGAAAGGCTGATTAGCTCACTGTCTTTTATAGATGACTTAGAACGGGTTAAAACAATTGACTTGCGTTATAACAATGGCTTTGCTGTGAGTCGAAAAAATGAATTAAAAGATGTAGAAAAATTACCAGGATAAACAGTAGTTGAATAAAAATAGTAAGTGAATAATTTTCTAAAAAACGATGGATAAAAGAGACATAGAATCATGTCAAAAGTAAATGAAAAAAAATTAATTGTTGGTTTGGATATTGGAACTTCAAAAGTCGTTGCGATCGTTGGAGAAATTAGCCAAGACGGTACAGCCAATGTAAGAACCGATATTATTGGGATTGGTTCACACCCATCCAAAGGATTAAAAAAAGGTGTAGTGGTTAATATTGAGTCGACCGTACAGTCCATTCAAAGAGCGGTAGAAGAAGCTGAACTCATGGCGGGTTGTCAGATCCATTCGGTTTTTGCTGGAATTGCAGGTAGCCATATTAGTAGTTTGAATTCTCATGGTATCGTCGCTATTCGAGATAGTGAGGTCAATGCTAGTGATGTTGAACGCGTCATTGATGCTGCAAAAGCAGTTGCGATTCCAGCGGATCAAAGAATTATCCATGTGTTACCTCAAGAATTTGTGATTGACAATCAAGAGGGAATTCGAGAGCCGATTGGAATGTCTGGAGTGAGATTAGAAGCAAAAGTTCACATGGTTTCTGGAGCAGAAAGCGCGGCACAAAATATTTTCAAATGCATTAAGCGGTGTGGTCTTGACGTTGATGATATTATTTTGGAACAGCTCGCTTCAAGTTATTCCATTTTAACTGAAGATGAAAAAGAGCTAGGTGTTTGTTTAGTTGATATTGGCGGTGGTACCACAGATATCGCAATTTTTACAGAAGGTGCAATTAGGCACACAGCGGTTATTCCTATAGCGGGTGATCAAGTAACCAATGACATTGCAGTTGCATTAAGAACTCCGACTCAATTTGCAGAAGATATCAAAATTAAATATGCCTGTGCATTAAAACAGTTAGCATCATTAGACGATATGATTGAAGTACCAGGCGTTGGTGGACGTGATCCTAAAAAGATGTCACGTCAAACGTTAGCTGAAGTGGTAGAGCCAAGGTATGAAGAATTATTTACTTTGATTCAAGCTGAATTAAGACGCAGCGGATTCGAAGAAGTGATCCCTGCGGGTGTCGTTTTGACCGGAGGATCTTCCAAAATGGAAGGGTTAATTGAACTTGCCGAAGAAGTTTTTCACATGCCTGTTCGGCTAGGATTGCCAAAAGGTATCGGTGGACTTGTTGACGTTGTAAAGAACCCGATTCATGCAACAGGCGTAGGTTTATTGCTTTATGGGCAACAACAAAATTTTCATAATAATTCATTTGTAGACGAAAGCAGTTCCTTCAATGGGATCTTTAGTCGGATGAAGCGATGGTTTAGTGGTTTTTAGAGACTGGCTTAAATGGTTAGTTTCAAATAGTTAGATTTCAATAAATACATTTTTAATTTTTATACTTTAGTTTTTACAAAATAATTTTTTAACTGGGAACGTTGACATAACGAAGGGGAAATATCATGCCAAATATGTTTGAAATAATGGATAGTCCGAGCAGTAATGCGGTTATCAAAGTTATCGGAGTCGGAGGAGGTGGCGGCAATGCAGTTGAGCATATGCTTAAATCTAATATTGATGGTGTTGAATTTGTTTGTGCAAATACTGACGCACAAGCTTTAGAGCGCTCATCTGTGAAAACATCTATTCAATTGGGTAGCGAAATCACTAAAGGTTTAGGTGCTGGTGCAAATCCAGAAGTTGGTCGTCAAGCTGCACTTGAAGATCGTGAGCGAATATCTGAATTGTTAAATAATACTGATATGGTGTTTATTACTGCAGGTATGGGCGGTGGAACTGGAACTGGTGCTGCTCCTGTTATTGCAGAAATTGCAAAAGAAATGGGTGTATTAACAGTTGCTGTTGTCACTAAACCATTTATCTTTGAAATGAAGAAAAGAATGAAAGTGGCTGAGCAAGGAATCAGCGAATTGCGCCAGCATGTTGATTCATTAATTATTGTGCCTAATGACAAAGTTCTTAGTGTAATGAAAGGTAAAAAATTAACGGAGGCTTTCCGTGCTGCGAATGATGTTTTACATGGAGCAGTGCAAGGTATTGCTGAGTTAATGACATGTCCTGGTTTGATTAACGTAGATTTTGCGGATGTTAAAACAGTGATGTCAGAAAAAGGCATGTCTATGATGGGCAGTGGCGTTGGACAGGGCGAAGATAGGGCTATTCGAGCTGCTGAGTTAGCTGTTTCAAGTCCATTACTTGAAGATGTTGATTTATCTGGTGCTAAGGGGATATTAGTCAATATAACCTCTAGTGATGATATGAGTATTGATGAGTTTTCTGAAGTCGGTAGCGTGGTACAAGAGTTTGCTGCTGATGATGCGACCGTTGTTATTGGAACAGCAATTGATCCAGAATTGAAGGATGAAATTCGTGTAACTGTTGTTGCAACAGGTATAGGTGGTGCTAGTGACGCCGCAGTAAAACCACCTGTTCTTTCAGAAGTAAAGAAAGAAAGCCCTATTAAAGCAGATGGTACGACTGATTATGGTAAACTTCAACAACCCACGGTGATTAGAAATAATGCTGGTCAAACAAAGCAAGCGGTTGGAAGTGACATGGAGTATCTAGATATTCCAGCATTTTTGCGAAAGCAGGCAGATTAGTCGTAAACCTCTCTTGTTAGATCCCTATCCCAAGGAGAGAGGTTTATTTATTAGAATCGATTTTATAGTTTCTTTTTATTCAAGATGAGAACAAGTCGGTTTTACTAGCAATGTAAGTGATTGGTTTTTTTGCAGTTATTCATGGAGTTGATTAAAAAACAACCAGAAATAATGTGATCTTCTGTTAGATTATGTTAATATTTTAAAATTATGCAATCATCTGGTCGGATGAGTGAGTGCGTTTTTATGCAAGTACCGATTTTGATGTAACTTATGAAAGTGGATTTTAATGTGATGCAACTAATTGTTGCGAAAGTGCCAAATGGAATTGTTGATGAAGTAACTTCGTTATTTAAGTAATTTCTTTTGGGGAACTTAAACGCCATGATTAGACAAAGAACATTAAAAACAGCTATAAGAGCAACCGGTGTAGGACTTCATACTGGCGAAAAAGTGTTTCTTACTCTCAGACCGGCTCCCGTTGATGCAGGTATAATCTTTCGTCGAGTTGATTTAGATCCCGTAGTTGAAATAACGGCTGTACCCGAAAATGTTGGAGATACTTCTCTTTCGACCTGTTTAATTAAAGATAATGTGCGAATATCGACTGTTGAACATTTATTAGCAGCTATGGCTGGTTTAGGCATTGATAACGCAATCATTGATGTCTCAGCACCTGAAGTGCCAATTATGGATGGTAGTGCAGGTCCTTTTGTTTTCTTATTGCAGTCTGCTGGTATTGAAAAACAATCAAAAGCGAAAAAATTTATTCGTATCAAAAAGCGAGTGGAAGTGACTGATGGAGACAAAAAGGCTATTTTTGAACCTTTTGATGGTTTTAAAGTTTCCTTTGCAATCGATTTTGATCATCCGGTTATTTCAGCTAGCGCAAGTTTTTCAGAAGTCGATTTTTCTGCAACGTCCTTTGTAAAAGAAATTAGTCGGGCTAGAACCTTTGGATTTATGAATGATATAGAGCACCTGCGTTCTAAAAATTTAGTTCGCGGTGGTAGCATGGATAATGCTATCGTACTAGACGACTACCGCGTACTAAATGAAGACGGTTTACGCTACGATGATGAATTTGTAAAACACAAAATTTTAGATGCGATTGGCGATCTTTACTTACTTGGAAATAGCCTAGTGGGTGCATTTACCGGAGTAAAATCAGGCCATGCCTTAAATAATCTTTTACTTAGAGCTCTCGTTGCCGATAAAGAAGCATGGGAAGTGGTCACTTTTGAAGATAATGATTTAGCACCCATTTCTTATATTATGAACCCTGGTATGGCAGTATAAAAAAATTGTTTAACTAAAAACCGAGCATTACTCGGTTTTTAAGTCTTTATACCCTAATACTTCAATATAAAATATTTCAAGATAAATTTCTAAGTACTACTTATAGTATAAAAGGAAATAAATATTAATTTGTGTCAAGGCATTATTCTGGTTGAACAACAATTTCAATTTTAGATAAACCACTATAACCAGCGGCTCTAAAATCAGAGAGTAAATCAGGTAACTTAAAGCGTAGCTTGTTTGCCCAGACCGATGAGTTTACGGCAATCACTAAAGTACTACTTCTTAGATTGATAACTCGACAATGTTTAGCAATATCGTCAGTTAAAAGTTGAGGTAGTTGATTTTTTAGTTCGCTAATGGTTGACAATCGATGCATTAAAAATTGAACATCGCCGTTAGGATCCGTTAAAAGCGTGTTAACCGTTTGTGGTCGTTTTTTTGCCATTGAATTGTACATTTTATAGTTTGAGAAAAAGTAAATTAATATGGTTGAGATTAGTTGGACTGAAATTAATAAGAATTGAATTTAAAGTATACCCAAAATTGAAACAAAACCCTACAGAATAAAACTATGAGTATCACTATTTTAAAAAGAAGTTCCCACGGTATGCAAAGTGTTAAATTGCGTAGCCGTTATCTATATAGCTTTGGGATGTTTCTTGTTGTACTTCCACTTATAGCGGCTTATTGGGGTTATAACTACGCACTATCAAGTAAAAAAATCATAGTTGTTCAAGCTGAAACTATCAACCAGTGGCAACAAGAATTACAAAATCAAAAACAAGAAATCGATAATGCCAAATTAGCTTCAGAACAAAAACTGAATGCCATGACCGCTAGATTAGCGATGTTACAAGCGCATGTAAGAAGATTAGATGTTGCTGGTGAACGAATATTAAGTATTTCAGGCATTGACGCAAAAGAATTTAATTTTAAACAGAGTCCTGCTTTAGGTGGGCCAAATAGCCAAGGTACAAAAAACTTAAATATAAATAAAGCGAAAAGTAGCCTTTCAATTAATGACTCCTTTGCCAATGTAGAGTTACTTTTAGAATCAAGAGAGCAGCAAATGATGGTTTTAGAGTCATTGTTGATGGATAAGCATATGGGAGTGGAACGATTCATTTCTGGTCGTCCTACAAGAGCTGGTTGGTTATCGTCTTTTTATGGCAAACGAATTGATCCTTTTAATGGTAAGCCTGCTTGGCATGGGGGAATTGATTTTGCTGGTACTGAAGGTGATTTTGTTTATTCAACTGCTGCCGGAGTTGTGACTTGGGTTGGTAATCGATCAGGCTACGGACTTTTGATTGAAATAAGTCATGGTGATGGATTAGTGACTCGATATGGACACAATAAAAGCGCTCAAGTGAAAGCGGGTGATGTTGTAAGCAAAGGGCAGGCAATTTCAACCATGGGGAACTCTGGGCGTTCTACTGGGGCTCATGTTCATTATGAAATTTTAATAAATGGTCGAGCTAAAGATCCACTTAAATATGTTAATCGTAAAGCTAAGAAGTCTTAAATGAAAATTTGCCCTCCTTAAATCAAATTTTGATTTAAGGAGGGCTGTTATATTCAAATAATTCCAAATTGATCCAATCCTGTTCATAATCCAAGCTATGAGAGCGATCATGACATTAAAACAATTAGATATATTAGTTTCCTTACGTCTATAGTGATATTGTGCCAGTCATATATTGAACACCATTTCCAGATATTAGCACTCTATCACCAGCAACCTCGCATTCAATAGATGCGCCTCTCTTTGATGCTTGAAATGCCTTTAACTGAGATTTACCAATTCTTTCAGACCAAAAAGGTGCTAATCCAGTGTGTATTGATCCTGTCGCTTGATCTTCATTATTTCCATTGGCAGGCCAAAAGTACCTTGAAATAAAATCAAATTCATCAGAGTTTGAAGGTGCAGTGACAACAACATCCAATGGATGAAGCTTTTTGATGAAATCATTATTGGTTTCAACGTTTAAAACATCATCTTCAGAATCATAAATAGCGAAATAGGCTTGAGCATTCTTATGTATTTCTTTTGGTTTGATCGATAGACCTTTTAGTAATTCTCTTGGATAACTCTCAATTAGTTCAGGTTTTGTATTTGGAAAACTCATTTGGATTTTACCTGAATCTAACTTCTTTATAGTTAACTCTCCGACGGTCTTTGCGGTAAAGTCTAAAGAATTTAGGTCACTAAACTTTCCAAATAAAACAAATGCGGAAGCCAGGGTGGCGTGACCACAAAAGTCGATTTCCTTTATGGGTGAAAACCATCGAATAGCATATATTCCAGAACCATTATTAACCAGAAAAGCTGTTTCTGACAGGTTGTTTTCTGATGCTATTTTTTGCATAAGAGGTTCATTTAACCAGTTATCAGTGATTATGACTGCGGCGGGATTTCCTCCAAATACTTTGTTGGTGAAAGCGTCTATTACGTTTATTTCTAGATTAATTGGAATCATTTTTTACCTAAGGTTACTAATTGTAAATTTTCGACTGGATAATCAACAGTGAGATATATTAAAGATACCTAATCATCTAAAACTATCAAGTAATATCTATCCTTTCTTGTGCTCATATCGCGCTAACATACTTTGATTCCCAATCAATCCGCCTTGATGAATATACAATACATTCTTATGAGGATTTTTTTGTAAATAATCCAATAAACAACGCCATCCAATGGGATCATAAAGTAAATCGAATTCAATGTTGGTTTGCTGTTTTAGATTTAACCAAAGTTCATAATGTTCTCTATAGAGTTTTCCGAAGTGATATTTCTTTTTTGTCGGTAATATTGTTGGCCAATTTTTTGGTTCGCTAGATAACTCTGAAAATTGTTTTTCTAAATATTCATCATCGCCAACGCAAGCACAGGTGATAACTGAAAATTTTATTTTTGAATGACGTAAAAATGAATTAAGGAATAGGGAGGTTGTTCCTGTACCGGATGGTAGCATAATTAACATTTCACCTATTCCTTCCCCTTGACAGTAATTTTCTATTTCTTTCGCTAGTTTTTCTATTCCACATTTTGCTTGTTCGCAATGTGCGCCTTCAGGAATAAATAAAGTATCATCTGGTGAACCATTTTCTTTATCTTGGATGAAGTTGTTAATAGAGGAGAAAGTATTATTTTGCTCTTCACTTTCCCAAGGGAGCACTTTTGCGCCTAGTTTGGTAGCCTGTGCGTAATTTCCAGTCGGATTATCTTGTAACCATTTTGGAATATTATGGACGTAAAATTCTAATTGCCATTGCTTTAATTTTGCCAAAGCAGCCATTGAACAAAGTGAGTTAGATTGTACTGAACCATAACTAACTAATTTTTTGGTATAAGGAAAGTCATGCTCAAGAAAGTAGCTGAGCTTTCTCGCTTTATTTCCTGAAAAGAGTTCGTCTAGAAGATCATCTCGTTTTATTAAAAAATCAGAACCTTTATACTTAACTAGCTCAATAGGGGATGATTCTAACGTCAACTTTTGAGTCATTGTTTTTTAGTTAATAGTGACCTAAATAGGAACAGCATTAATCCAGCCCAAACAATAACTGCAACATAAAGCATTCCTTTTGATAAATATAACAGTGGGTTAAATTCAGATGAAAGAGCAAGGTTATAGGTTGCTACTGCGTACATTCCTAAAGGAAAAACAATGCTCCATTGCATTGGTTCGTATTTGAGGGGGACTTTATTATAAATATGCTTCCACAAACCGATGATGACCAGTAATGGTATCCACCATGTTGCCCATGTCCAAAGCATCATGGATAAGAGTTGTACCACGGGTCTTAAATCAGTCAAAAGGGGAATCACGGGGGCAGTTAATAATAAACTACTACCGGCATTTGCGCTTATAGCGGCAGCTCCCATCACTACCCACATTAGAGGAGAGTAGTCGCTTGCTTCCATATTCATAAAGAAAATTCGATAGCAAAATAATGTAACAAAAATGGCATAAAAAATCATGCCGAGAGACCAAAGCATATGAATTTCTACCATCATATAAGATGAGTATTCACCTAATTCTCCTGCTATTTTTGTTCCTAAAAGAACTAGAGACTGTGTACCAACAATTAGAATCAGCCAACCACCGTGCACTACATTGACCTCTCTATCTTTATGGGCGAAACATAAAGAGGCAAAACCAAAATACATCAGTGCAGACCAATATAGAAAAGAAACAACCCAGCAAGCGATGGCAAGCTGAATAAATCCTTTATGGAAGACTAAAATACCGCAAATATTAGTGGCGGCTACAAATGTAAAGAATATGAAAGTCGTTTTAGGATTGGTAAGGTTTTCTATAACGGCTTTAGGAAACCTAAATAATCGCCACGTATATAAGAAGGTCAATACAAACCAAGTCAGAATGGCGAGTATTAAAAGAACTTCTGAAATAATCGAATAGCCTTGAAAATCTAAAGCAATCGAGATGATTCCAGTCGCCATGGTCATTGCAAAATAGCCTGGGTAGAGGTCTTTTAACCAAAGTTTTTCTTGTACGGACATAATATGGTAAGTCTATTTAGCTTTGAGGATTTTTGATACTCTCATCTTAAACTGACTATGACAAGATAG
>CAZRPK010000016.1:0-36850 GCA_964601915.1 uncultured Kangiella sp.
AGGGGACATTTCAACTTTGGAGAAAAGGGGACATTTTAGCTTTGGGTTGACAGTGGCTAGTTATAAATCACCTTCTTAGGTAGAATAGCGTTCTATAGTCGTTAGCCCTTAAAAAATAAAGGCATCTTGTATGAATGACAAACAACAACAAAGAGTAACCAAGCTAGCTAAAGTGTTCAGTCATAGTGTTCCTTTTCATAAAGTTATCGGTTTTGAATTTGAAAGCCTTAGTGACGAAGGCTGCCAAATTCGATTTGATAATAAACCTGAACTCATTGGTAACTTTGTACAAAGGATATTACATGGCGGTGTAACAGCAACGGCTCTTGATGTGGTGGGCGGTGCTATGGCGGCAATGGGAATGATGGCAAAATATCCAGATGCCGATGAAAAAGAGTTAGGGCAAAGATTAGGAAGAATTGGCACTATCGATCTTAGAGTTGACTATGTACGCCCTGGCAAAGGAGAGTCTTTTTATGCCAAAGCTCGATTACTTAGAAGTGGAAGTAAAGTAGCCGTTGTAAGGATGGAACTTCATAATGAAAAAGATACTTTAATTGCATTAGGAACCGGTACTTATATCATGGGCTAATTGCTCACATCCCTACCATCAACTACTAGATAACCCCTATGAAAGATCATTCAACAACTTCAGGTTGGCTATTTGGCCTTGGCGCATTTATGTGGTGGGGCGTAGCACCTATTTACTTTAAATTTATCACTCATGTTGGCGCGATAGAAATCTTAGCTCACCGTGTTTTTTGGTGTATTCCAGTCACTATAATACTAATGGTGCTTATTAGAAAAAGAATTGCCATTTTAAACATTATTAAAAACCCTCGATTAATAATCGGCTTAACCATTAGTACCGCTCTAATTTCTGTTAATTGGCTTATATTTACTTGGGCTGTTACTAACGAACAAATTTTAGCGACAAGTCTTGGTTATTTTATTAATCCTATAATGACCATTGTTATGGGTGTTATTCTATTAGGCGAACGGCTAGATAAAGTACAATGGCTTGCGGTAATATTTGTTATTTTTGGTGTCGCAAATCAAGTTTTTAACTTTGGCGAATTTCCTTGGATTGCTCTAAGTTTAGCGGTTAGTTTTGCTATTTATGGTTTTATCAAAAAACAGCTAAAGGTTGATCCGTTAAATGGTTTTTTAGTAGAAACATTAATCGCACTACCTTTTGCTCTCGGATATATCATTTGGAGTCTGCCTCAACCTGACACTCAATTTATGAACGCTGGAATAGAATCTGATTTATTATTGATGGCAGGAGGGATTGTTACAGCAGTACCGTTAATATTATTCACCACTGCGGCTCAGAGAATTCCGTTGAGTGGGATGGGGTTTTTACAGTTCCTAGCACCTTCAATCAGTTTTTTAATTGCTACTCAACTTTATAATGAGCCTTTAAGCGATGCGCAGTTTTTGAGTTTTATATTGATTTGGCTTGGGTTAACATTGTACTTGATCAAACCTATCAAATCGCTTGTAAAAAATTAAGCAACAATTCGAGTTCCATACTTACCCGTTCCGTCAGCAATTGCTAAAAAAGCACCATGATGTTTTCCGCTCACTATAGCTATTGTCTCCACACCTTCAGATAACAAAGTCATTGCTTCCTCTACTTTTGGGATCATACCACCTTGAATAATCCCTTCTTCAATAAGTGTATTCGCTTCTTTTCTATTGACTTGTGAAATCCGACTATCGGGATCAGAAAGCTCTTTAAAAACACCTCCAACTTGAGTCGTCAATAATAACAATTTAGCTTTTAGTGTTTTGGCAATTTGAACAACCGTTGTATCTGCATTGATATTAAAAATTTCACCTTTATCGGAAACACCTAAAGTCGCAATAACGGGAATAATATCTAATTCTAGTAGTCCTGTTAATAGCTCGCCATTAATCTTTTTTACATCACCCACTTCGCCAAAATCAATTGGTAAATCGCCTCCGCCAGTGATTTTAACAGGTGGTCTTTTAGTCGCTCTTATCAAACTCCCAGATGCACCATGACAACCAAATGCGGGTAATCCAATGGCAATTAATTCTGCAACTAAATTAACATTGACTTCACCCGCAATCGCTTGCTTAACAACTAATAAATCTTTCTTAGATGTGATGCGTCGACCAGCAACTTTGTTTGCGACAAGTCCGTGAAGCTCTTGAAGACGATTAACCTGCGGGCCACCGCCGTGTAGTAAAACGATGGACCATCCCTGATCACGAAGATCCTTAATATTACTTGCTAACCCGCTGGATTCTTCTTTATTTTCAAGAACATCGCCACCGACTTTAATAACTGCAATTTTTTTCATATGATTTATTTCTAATATCTAAATAAGCTTCTTTACTAAGGATTAAAATCTTTCTATTTTACTGTTGTTAATCCTAAAATATGCCAATCTTGCATACCACCGCGATACCATTTAATTTTATCAGCAGGATATCCAAGACCTATCAAGGTTATAATATTTTTAGGCGATTGCCCACACCACATCCCATTGCAAAACATGACTAGAGTTTTGGCTTTAGAAAAATTGTATAAATCATCTTCAAACGTGACACCAAACTGCTCGGTTAATATATCAGCAATTTCGAGAGAGTTTCCACCGGATGTTAACGACAAACTAGTCCAAGGTATATTCACTGATCCTGGAATAGTACCTCTTTTAACCCAACCAGGCGTTCTGGAATCAATAACCAAAATTGATTTATCTCCTTTTGTCATTTTTTGTAGATACTCAAGCATTTCAAGCTCCGCTATGGTTTCAACACCAGGTGCTAATTTAATTGGACGAATACAAAATGGAGGGCAGTCTCTTGAAGTAATCGCATAATCAGATGCAATCTTATTTTTATTATCTTGATTACGCTGAATAACGACTTTTTCACCTTGGTGGATAACTTCTACACTAGCAATGTCTCGAGTGATTTTGACTTTTAACTCGCCAGCCATTAAAGAGCCAGTAAAAGGAACACTAATAGCTAAAAGTACAAAGGTTAATAATAAACGTATTTTCTTAATGCTTGTTATCATGAGTTAATCTCCTCGTTATTTTTGAAAGTGGCTTAATTACTATATCGAATAAAATACTTATAATATAGTTCTCATCAAATATATTTATTGATCAACATCAAAAATATTACGGCCACAACCCCGGATTATCGAAACCAAAGTGTGCCTCTTTTCCTGTCATCAAATTAAAGCTTTGCACAGCTTGACCCGCTCCACCTTTAATTAAGTTGTCAATCGCAGAAGTAACACACAGTGTGCGTTTGCCTGTTTCTTCATCCACTCTTGTTTCAATACTAATTTCTACTCTTGCCGTTCCCGTTACTGCAACCACTTCCGCTGCGGCACCTTTTGGTCGTACATTAGTTAACAGATGAGCCGCATAATAATTTTCATATAAAGATTGAATGCTATTTTGATCTTGCCCTTCCGCTAAATCTAATTGAGATACAGATAAAATACCTCGTACTAATGGCGCTGAAACAGGCACAAAATCAAGCGATATATTTTTTGCTCCCGCTTTAGAAACCGTTTGTACAATCTCGGCTCTATGCTGATGATGAAGTGCTTTATAAGCTTTTAAATTATTTACTCTCACTGCGTGATGAGTTCCGGCTTGCGGCTTAACACCTGAACCAGATGAACCAGTCATTGCAACGGTTCTAATATTAGTATTAGTTAACAAACCAGCATCAGCTAAAGGTAACAGCCCCATTGCAATCCCCGTTGCAAAACATCCCGGGCTGGCTACATATTGTGCAGTTTTAATTGCTTCGCTATTTAGTTCTGGCATGCCATAAACAAATGTACCTAGTCGATCAGCACAAGGATGTTCTGGTGCATAATCTCGAATGTAATCGGTTAAGTTTTCCAATCTGAAATCACCCGAGAGGTCAATAATTCTGACATCAAGATCAAATAATTCCATAGCAACTTTAGCGGTAATAATATGAGGCATTGCAAGGAAAACAATATCCGCACCGTCAACACATTCTTGCGGTGTAATATCTTGCATTTTTAAATCATCATAACCAGGTAAATTCCTGTGTACTTGACTAACCGATTGCCCTATAAAATCTTTACTAGAGACTCTTAAAACTTCAACATCTTCTCTTACTAACATGTGTCTCAATATTTCTGCTGCGCCATATCCAGCACTGCCAATGATTGATACTTTTATTTTACTCATAACATTCCTCATTTAATATTTATTTGATATTCAATTTTTTCGCAGATCATAATCCAATATTGTAAAGACTTCGACGCCTTACTTCCATACTTACAAATTAATTTCCTCTAAAAGTACAGCTACCCGCTGTCCAATAGGTACATTGTTATTTGGAAATACGATTGCCTCACCATCATTTTCAACTACATATTTTTCATTCTCGTCATCACTTGCTAGTAAGTGTCCTTTTTTGAACGATGTGAAGTTCTTTAAATCATCATCAACCAACAACTTGAAATTGTCATTGACCTTAATAATTTCTTGTTTAACTTGAAAGACTCTGTATTTTTCATTATCAAACTCCAATAATTTAGTCGATTTATTTTCTATTAGCGAAATAAGGTTATTAGTAATACCTTCAAACTCACTCATGTCATTCTCACCAAAAGGTTTTACTTTTCCTAGTTCAACGGTGGCTGAATCTGCTCCAAATTGATCGCTTGTATAATAACTAAAAGTTCCTGCCGGTTGGTTACCTAGTAAAACAGTTGTTATATCCGAACCACCAAAGAATGCGATATGTTCTTTATTCCAAAGCTTACTCCCCTGATAAGGATAGACAACGAATTTTTTAAACTTAGATGCTCGTATCGCTGTGTGTAAATCAAAATGATAGCGTTCTTGTTTTTCGGAGGGATAAATATCCCCATAAAACTGCTTAACTTCATTTTCTATCTCTTCTGCACGAAGTGTCTCGTAATCTTGCGTTTCACTCTCTTTATATTTCTGAGAAAATAATCGGTTAAGATTTTGTTTTAAAAAACGTTTGCTAATATTCATAGCTGGTGGATTACCGACAATCAATAGTAGATTAATTTGAACTGATATTTCACCTTTAATTATTTTTTTAATTAACTCATTCAATATTTCAATAGGTGCAGTTTCATTACCATGAATTCCACTTGAGATAACAACCGAAACATTCGATATTTGTTCCGGCGTTATTGATAATATACCAGTGCCCGACAAAGACAATTTGATATTGTTCTTTAACTTTACTTTTTGTGGATAGGGAATTGATTTTTCCCATCGTTTAGTCAATTCTAACAAGCTGCCATTATTCAAAAAATTTAGCCAATCATGTTCAAACTCTTTATTTTTAGCTTTCAATTTTTTATAACTCCGTTGTAATTATTTTATTCCGTAAAAAGAGAAAAAGAAAACTTACCCATCTTTCTTGCTAAGTTTTCTGATAGTTTTGCTGCAATGGAGTAAATTGTTAATTGTGGATTAACACCTAAACTTGTTGGGAATAGTGAACCATCAATCACATTAAGGTTTTCTATTTGGTGATGCTCTCCATCTGAATTAACGACCGAATTCATTTCATTACTACCCATTGTACAACCGCCCATCACGTGCGCACTCATCGTTTGCCAACGAATTTTATCGGCTTTCAAATTAGCAATTGCGCTTTTTGCTTCCGTAAAGTTTCGATAACCTGTCGCATCTAAGTGCAAAGGATGTACTTTTTCAGCTCCAACTGCAAACTGTAATTCTGTCATTTTTTCCATAGCATGACGTAAACCTCTGAATATACCGTCACTTATTTGATAATCTAAAATCGGATATTGATTATCATCTAACAAGACTTGTCCGCCAACACTTTCTTCATTAAAACCATCTCTCAATAATGCGAGATTTGCTTGATAGTAGGCAAAGTCTTTCATTAATGACTGGTGTTTTTCACCAAAGGAAGACATCATTGTCGAAGAAAGCGCAGGATGCAACGGAGGTACCTCAATCTTATATCCTATTTCTCCATTCACACCATCACGCCATAAAAATTGGTCACTATAAACACTTTGAGGTGCGCCTTCAAATGCATTCACTTTATCTGGCATCTTTGCGATGGTCACCGATACTGGATGTAAAAATGTTCTCTTACCTAATGCCTTATTTGGATTAAGAGTATCTTTCTTATTTGTTTCTTTACTTCTCAAAAGAATCGCAGGACTGCCAATTGCACCTGCCGATAATACGACCTTTTTAGCAATAACCTTTGTGACATTTTTGTCTTTAACTTGACCTCGTTGATCCATCGCAGTTAACCAAACCCCAATCGCTTTACCCTTTTGAATAATCACGGACTCAACTCTAGCTCGGGAAATTAATTTTGCGCCATTAGCTAACGCGTTCGGAATAGTAGAAACAAGCATCGATTGTTTCGCATTGATAGGACAACCCATTCCACAATAACCCAAGTTAGCACATCCATTGACATTTCTAGGGATTGAATCTAATGACCAACCTAATTTTTTTGCACCATCCGCTAATAATTGATTATTTTTATTCGGCGGGATTTGCCATTTAGAAATATTAAGTCTTTTTTCTACCCATGAAAAATAAGGGTTCAAATCTCTTCTAGCAAGCCCTTTTACATCAAACTCCGCTTGCCAATAATTTAACGTTTGGCTAGGTGTTCTAAAACTAGACGTCCAGTTAACGGTAGTTGATCCACCAACGCTTCGACCTTGTAAAATCTGAATGCCTTTATCTTTTGTTTGACGCCCTGCGGCTTCTTGATATAAATCGGCATAGGCAGTTTTTTCTTTCATTTTAAAACTTTCATTGGTTCTAAGCGGACCTTCTTCAACGATCAAAATACTTAAACCTGCTTTGGTTAACACTTCTGCACTGATACCACCACCGGCTCCACTACCGACAATGACGACATCATATTCTAATATTTTTTTAGGAGTATCCATCGCATAGTTTTGGCAATTGATTTTATTGTATTCTTTCATTCTAATTGCCTAAGCTTAAAGATAAGTTGCTGATATTTGTGGCGGCCCAGGATAGTCAATCGTTTTCCATAAATGTTCTTCTGCATACGCCGATCCTAGTATGATTTTATGGATCCCCTTATATCCTATTTGCAATAGTTCAATTGTACTCTCGCGCCAATCAGAAACAAATTCTATGACCGATTTTTCACTTGCTGATTGCCAGTTTAACCAAACGCCTGCAACTACTAGACGGCCAAAACCGCTTGCAAGCAGATCCAGTAATTCACGAAGCTCTTTTTGAGTTGTATGCGAAAGTAAGCTAATGGTGCCGTCAACATTATTCTTTATTTCCTGAAGTGAAATATCAATTTGATTTTTTTTTAAGCCAAGCAAGTCTTTTGAGCCAAACAGGTAAATAGGAACCAATAGTTCTAATAATATGTCATCGTCGGAATTCAAAAAAACATAGTCCATTTTTTCGTTATGAATAATTTGGCTTTGTTGGTAAAACTGAAATGCTGACACTCCACCTAAAGCAAATAATGTGGTTGAAATGCTGGATTGTATAAATTGTCTTCTATTCATCATATTTCTATTTTAATAAAACTTTATGCATTTATTAAAATTGTTCTAAAAATTCAGGAATTCTTTTATCTAAATAATATTCTGCTTTCCATGGCCATTTCCCATGTACAAAACCAACATGCCCACCGTTCTCACTAGCTTCCAACGTAACCCATTTAGATAGTTCATTTTGAGTGGGTAAAACCGTTTCATTTATAAAAGGGTCATCTTTCGCCTGAATAATTAACGTTGGTTTTGCAATTGATTTTATAAACTGTTTAGACGATGCTTTTTGATAGTAATCTTCAGCATTTTCATATCCATGTGTGGGAGCTGTCACATAATTGTCAAAACGCCAAAATGAATTAAGCGATCTTATCATCTTTTTATTAGGTAAAATATCGTCACCAAAGCGCTTTAGCTTTTCTCTTGTTTTTGCTCTCAATGTTCTTAGTAGAATAAACTCATACAATTTGGAAAAACCTTTATTAATCTCAGTGGCACAGACTCCTAGTAACATAGGTACAGAAATAACAACAGCCGCTTTTATTGGTGCTTTTTCTGCCATTTCGCCTAACCACTTTAATGTAACGTTTCCACCTAATGAAAAACCGACTAAATAGTCAATATTGATATTCTGTATAGCTAACTTGCTAATCACTTCATTCAAATCTTCGCTTACTCCGCTATTATAACTCTTTAATAGTCGATTGGGGGTTCCGCTACAACTTCTAAAATGCATTACAACTACTTGCCAATTTTTCCTTTTTGCCGAATTGATTAATCCACCAATATAGGGAGATTCGATAGAACCTTCTAAGCCATGCAACAGCAACAGTGTAGGTTGGTTTTGATTTTTAAAACAATCAACATCAATAAAGTCACCATCGTCCAGTTCAATTTTTAGTCGTTCAGCTTGGCTAAGATCAGCTTGCGGTTTAAAAAAGGTACTCCACAATGTTTGGGTATGTCTATTTTTTGCCCACCAAGGAGCTTGAAATGGGATATTCATAAGTAAATTTCTTGGTGTTGGTAGTTTGAGCTCACCGAGTTTATTAATTGAATCGACATTACAAATATAGCAACCTTCGAAATTGTGATTATAACCTTAATTTATTAGCAAATAGCTTACAAAAAAAGTGATTCATAAATTAATTTGCCACAAATCGGTAAAACAGCACATTCCAGCACATAAATACTGTGAAACTTTGATTAACTGCTAAAGTTATTAAACATAGTCTAATAATTCTATCCTATTGGTTAGATAATAGTGATAATTTGGTCTAAGTTTATACAAGAACTCTTTGTTTTTAGAGGTTTTTTTATGTTTTACGATTGTAAAAAACATAAACTTTAGGTAGGCTATAAAAGGTATTGATAAAGATCTAATTCGTAGATTGTTCGTATTGTGGAATTTTCAGGAGATAAAACGATGAATTGGTTAACCAAAACATCTTTAAGATTACAAAAGTTAATAGTGTTGAGTTCTTTCATCACACTTAGTTTTATAGTTGGTTGCGGGGGATCAAGTGACCCATTTAATAGTCCGACAACTACGTCTGGTGGTCCTGGTGGTGGAACGACAGATCCCGTCATTACTATTTCTCTTCAGCTTGTTTCACAATCTACTGGTTCTGCGACACAAACAATTACTTCAGCAAACCCAGGGAAAATCATAGCAACGGTTTCAGGTGCGACAAGTGCAGTTATAGTCAGCTTTAGCACTGATATTGCTTCGATACCCGTGCCAACAGCTATAACAGATGCTAATAACCAAGCATCTGTTAATATAATTGCAAGTAGTTCTTTGGGAGCGGGTACCGTTACAGCAACTGTTACTGGTGCAGAATCAGCGGATATTGTTTATGTAGTGGGTTCTACAAACTTACAAATGGGTAGTGGTACCCCTTTTGTTGAAGGAGTTGCTAACATATCAGTTTCTCAAATTTCAGCGGGTGGAACAACCACCGTAGTAGTAGCCGTTGTAGATGAAAATGGTCAAGTATTTAATGACCCTGTTGAAGTTAATTTTTCGTCTTCCTGCTCTAGCGCTATACCACCAACAGCGAATTTAAGCACTCCAATAAACACTGTAAATGGTACTGCCTCAAGTACTTACTTAGCTCAAGGATGTGTTGGTGATGATGCAATCTCAGTCACGGCAAATGCAGGTGGAATAAATCTTTCTGCTACTGGTTCTGTTAACGTTCTTTCTGCGGATGTTGGAAGTATCGAATTTGTTTCAGCAACACCAGAGAATATTGCAATTAAAGGCGCTGGTGGTATTGGAGGCTCCGAAAGTTCGACCGTTATATTCAGAGTTAGAGATACAAATGGTAATCCGGTAAACGGGCAAGCAGTGAATTTTGAATTAAATACTCGATCAGGCGGAATTGAAATTAACCCTGATACTGCAACAACTGATTCAGATGGTTTAGTGCAAACTGTGATTAACTCGGGTACAGTTTCAGCGACCATACGCGTTACAGCTACAATAGATTTAAGTGACCCCGAAGTCTCAACGCAATCAAGCAACCTAGTTGTTATAACTGGAATACCAGATCAAGATAGTTTTACTATTAGTGCTGATATACTCAATATCGAAGCATGGAATATAGCGAATGCTCAGTCAACAATTTCTGTCTTTTTAGCTGATGGATTTAATAATCCAGCACCAGTTGGAACAACAGTGTCTATACAAGTTGAAGGTGGCAAGATATTTGGTTCTTGTACAGCGGATGGGTCTAGTGATTGTTCGGTTATTTGGAATTCTCAGAACCCGCGTCCAGACGGTGCCGAACATTCTAAAACGGTATTCTACCGATCAACTGATGGTGATTTAGGTCCAAGTAGTGACAATAGGGTATTTTTAAATAATGATGGTGTTACTGTAAACCCAAGCTCCTTAGGTCAGCCATACGGTGGTCGAGTTACAATAACCGCGACAACTGTTGGCGAAGAGTCTTTCCCTGATACAAATGGAAATGGAAAATTTGATGCTGACGAAATGACAGCCTTTTTGGGAAATAATACTAGTGGACTACCTTACGATTTAGACGAAGCGTATACAGATTACAATGAAGATGGCTTGTTCAATCCAATGGTGATTGACTCAAGTGAACAAGATGGAGGCGATCTTGAAGAGCTTATAGATTTCAATTCTGATGGGAGCTTTAATCAAAAGGATCAACTTTATAACGGAGTACTTTGCTCTATTCCAGAGCATGCTGGCTGTTCTACAACTCAACAATCACTACATGTTAGGCGTAGCCTCACATTAATAATGTCTGGTAGTACCCCTTATATAAAAGTCGAAAATCCTGCCGATGGAAGTCTGAATTTGGCTCCAGAAGAGGTTCGTAGTGGCTATATTATTATGTCAGATCTGCACAACCAACCTTTACCATCTGGTACTAAAGTAGAATTTAATACAAGTACCGGGTCTATATCTTTCGGTGGAGGGGACTGGGGTAACGATAATCACAACGGTGGTCAAATATTTAGCTTCACAATCGCAGCGCCGAAAACTGCAAAATCTGGAGTTTTGTCGGTCAAAACAACTTTTCCTGACGGTGACTCAATCGAAACAAGAATTATTAATATAGCTATGTATGTAAATTAAGTTTATTTGAAACAATCGTAAAGGCGCCTTCGGTGCCTTTTTTTATATTTATAAAATAAATCTTTTTACTGATGATATTGAACGCTATGCTTATGCACAGCATCTACATAAGCTTTAACATTCTCAGGATCAATAGTCGGATGAATACCGTGCCCCAAATTAAACACATGCCCACTTCCATTACCAAACTTCTCTAGAATATCAGCAACTTCAGTCTTAATTTTTTCTGGATTAGCATATAAAATACAAGGATCCATATTTCCTTGCAGCGAAACCTTATTACCTATTCTATTTCTCGCTTGATCAATATCTATGCTCCAATCCAACCCAACACAATCTGCACCTGTCGCAGCCATTGATTCTAACCAACTGGCTCCTCCCTTACTATAAATTGTCACAGGTATTTGTTGACCGTCTTTTTCTCTTATTAAGTCATTAATAATTTGTTGCATGTAATCTAATGAGAATAATTTATAATCTCGGGTTGACAGAACACCACCCCAAGTATCAAAAATCATTACGGCTTGCGCACCAGCTTCAATTTGAGCATTTAAATAAACCGTTACTGATTTAGCTAATACATCCAATAATTTATGTATCGCATTTGGATTTTCAAACATCATTCCTTTAACTTTACCAAAATTTTTCGTGGTGCCTCCTTCTACCATATAGGTAGCTAGTGTCCATGGGCTGCCTGAAAAACCAATAAGTGGAACTTCATTTTTTAGATTTTTACGAATAGTACTGACGGCATCGGTTACGTAGGACAACTTATCAGAAATATCGGGAACTATTAATTTATTTATATCTGCTTCTGTTTGCACAGGTCTTTCAAATGCAGGGCCTTCTCCTGTTTTAAAATAAAGCCCCAACCCCATTGCATCTGGGATAGTCAGAATATCTGAGAATAATATGGCTGCATCAAGTTCAAATCTTCTCAAAGGTTGAAGTGTTGCTTCACAAGCTAATTCAGGATTAGTGCAAAGCGCCATAAAGTCACCTGCTTTAGCTCTCAATTCCCTATACTCAGGCAAATATCTCCCAGCTTGCCTCATCATCCAAACAGGCGTGCGTTTAACAGGCTGACTTAACGCCGCTTTAATGTAACTGTCGTTTTTAAGCATCATTTTATCTTTAGTAAGAAGATCTTTCGATCATGAGAATTATTGTTGGGGATTTTACATCAGGTGCCAAGCATCTTCTAGAGTAAAGTCTATTCAAATTGACCTTACAGACCCTTTATTTCATTTTGGATTGCAAGCAGGGACTTAACCCAAGGTGTTCCCTGATAATTCAAGTTTTTATACTTTTCTCTTGCGGCGCTAACCTTTGAGCGTGAAGTAAGTAAATCACTGACTACCAAGTAAAGGTGAGTGTTATTTGATTGTTTACGTCGGTAGATGTACATTTTAGTTTTTAAGGGGTGGTTTGAACGGAAAGCTTGTGCATTTTCTTTACTGCTAACACCTACCCATTGTAGAGCCAAATAAGAACTTGGTTGAGAAAGTAAGAATTTTTCATCTATAGATCGTGTAGCGTTGTCTGTTGCGTTAGCGATTTCTTTATTAGTTTTTTGTGTTGAATGTTGTATATTGTTAGAAATACTATTTGTTTGTTTTTGTTCTGGACTTTTTTGCAACTTATTCTTATCTTCTATTTTTTCTTTTTCAACCATGGTAACAAATGAGGCTAAATTCTCAGCTTCTTTTTTATCAATTATCTTATCAGTATTTACTAAAGTAAGTTTATTAATCTTTAACTCATCAGGGTTTTTCTGATTAATATTTTTATCGATAATAGACTCAGCCTGAAGAATACCATCTTTATCATTTTTTGCTTTATTGATTTCACCTTTATTAGAATCTCCTTTATAAATCAATTTTTTTGTCTTATGCTTACTATCAATTTTTTTTTGTTTTATAGAAACATTTATTTCGCTTGTTTTTTTATCTGACATAATTATTTGATTAATTTCATCCTGATAAAATAATATGCTTACAAAAACTATGCTCAATACCATGTAAGCAACAGCTTTCCAATAATTTGCTCTTTCTTCAACAACTTCCTCAATGTCTATATGCTCTTCTGGTAACTCAGCCTTCCATCTTGAAACTTGGTACTCGAGTTCCGCTGGAATCCCTTTTGATAATTGCCAAAAATAATCTAATTGTTTATTGCCAAAAGTTTCATCTACCTCTTCCGTTGTCAATTGGCTAATTGCTCCCACTAGCAGTCCAACTTCGCTTTTTTCTATCGCTTCTAACTGAAAAACCACACACATTTCTTGGTGGCTTTTGAAGGTGTTTGTAAAGCTTATATTTTTAGGTAACGATTCATCACCGGCCAAAAGTAAAAATAAAACCGATTCTTGATGATTAATTTGATTCTGATTTAGTCTCAATAAGCTATTAAGACTTTCGTTTGAAAGAAGATGAGCATTATCAATACTAATCAGCGCTTTTTTTCTCAGATGAGTTCGAATACTCTTTTCTATATGTTCTAGACTATCAAATTGCTCGCTAGGTAATCCTAACTGTAAACAAATAACTTTTTGTAATTGCTCTTCTTGGATCTCTAACGAGGCATCAATATGGGCTACACAAATTTCATCACTGAGTCGATTTTGTAATTGCTTTAGTGTGTATGACTTGCCGATTCCTTCTTCACCCACTAAAACCGCGACTAACTGGGAGAATCTTACTTGATTTTCAAGAGAGTCTAATAGTTGACTTTTTTGAAGGCTAATGTAGTTTTCCATTATTCTCTGGAATCCATCTTAATTGGAGTGTATTTTGCGATTTAGCCTGAAGTATATTCCTCAATGATACTCGCTATCAAGGATTTGTCATTTTCTTCATAAATGATTGGCCCATTTCTATCAATTAGCACCAACCTCAATGATTCAGATTTGTTCTTTTTATCCTTTGCCATCACTTTAAGAAAATCATTTGATGAAAGAGGTACCTCGCAACTTACAGGTAATTTCAAGCTTTTGAGTATTTTAATTACCGAATTTAGACTTTGTTCATCAATCATTTTCTTTTTAGCACTTAAAGCGAGAGCCATTACTATTCCAATTGAAACAGCCTCCCCATGCAAAAAATGAGTATAACCCGTTAACGTTTCAATGGCATGGGCAAAGCTATGACCCAAATTAAGAATGGCGCGTTGCCCCATTTCTTTTTCATCATTAGCAACAATATTTGCTTTCATTTGGCAACAGAGGTAAATAATGTCTGTTAATACCACACGGTTTCGTTCAAGAATTTCAGAAGCCTTAGTTTCTAGTAAACTTAGAATGTCTTTTTCACCTAAAAAAGCATATTTTGCGACTTCTCCAAGACCTGAAATATATTCTCTATCCGGTAAACTTGATAAGGAATCTGTATCGATAATGACCTGTTTTGGCTGATAGAATGCACCAATAAGATTCTTTCCTTGTGGATGGTTGATGGCTGTTTTTCCGCCTACAGATGAATCAACTTGAGAAAGCAAGGTTGTTGGAACTTGAATTAAATTCATTCCTCTCTGAAAACTCGCTGCCACAAACCCAGTCAAATCTCCGATTACACCACCACCTAATGCGATAATTAGATCATTACGTTTAAAATTGTTTTGAATCAAATAATCAAGCAATAGAAAATAATTCTCTTTATTTTTATTAATTTCACCATCGGCAATAAGAAAGGTGTGAATATTACTTTCATTTAATCCTTGGTTACATAGATTCCTTGTTAGCTGATTAATATAAAGTGGGGCGACTATTGGATTACTCACTACGAGAACTTTGCTACCACTAAAATCATCCAAAAAAGGTATTTTCTGGGAAATTAAAGAGGCACCTATATGGATCAAATAGTTTGCATCTTTTAGGCTAACCGATAGTTGCTTTAAATTGGTTGAATTAAGCATGAAACAATGATTTCAGTTTAAGGTTATTACAGCAGATTACACAATAATTTTAGTTTTCATTAACCTGCGTAGCAATTTTGTTTGCGACTGACTTTATAGAGTTTTCATTAGTTGCGACAACAATATCAGCAATCTCTCTATATTGCGCATCTCTTTCTATATGTAGGTTTCTAAGAGTTGATTCAGGATCATCATTATTTTGTAATAGAGGGCGTTTTTTGTCTTTACGTGTTCTCTCTAATTGTTGCTCAATAGAAGTCTCAAGATACACAACAATACCTCGACTAGCTAAAAACGTCCGGTTTTCTGGCGTCACGACAGCCCCTCCACCAGTTGCCAAAACGATACCTTGCCGGGTTGATAACTCTTCTATAATTTCTTTCTCACGAACACGAAAACCATCTTCACCTTCAATATCAAATATCCAGTCAATCGGTGCGCCAGTGCGTGCCTCAATCTCTTGGTCTGTATCCAAGAATTCTAAATGGAGTAGTTGGGCAACCTGTTTACCAATCGTTGTTTTACCTGCTCCCATAGGACCAACTAGAAATATATTTCTTTTACCTTTCATAACTTACGTTCTTTTCTTTAATTTTCATTCTTGAGCATTTTCTCTTTCAATTTCTATCTTCTCGGTGAGCTGTAACTCATTGCCTTGAAAACACAACCTTGAGCAATATTGGATAGACTAAAACACAAGAACCCGCTAAAGCGGGTTTTGCAGTATTATAACCCATGGAATTATTTTAGAGAATCTTTAACTATCTTGGGTGTTACAAACATCAATAATTCTTGCTTTGATGAAGACTCTTTGGTTGATCTAAATAACGCACCAATGCCTGGTAAATCACCGAGCAAGGGTACTTTAGTTACATCTCTATTTACACGTTGCTGATAAACACCGCCTAAGACAATGGTTTCTCCATTATCAACTAATACACGCGTTCCTACTTCTCTTGTATTAATTGCTGGACCAAACAAAGTATCTTCACCACGAGTATCTTGATTAATCTGTAAGTCTAGGATTATACGATCATCTGGAGTAATTTGTGGAGTAACTTTTAGACCTAAAACAGCATCTTTAAAAGTAATCGTCGTATTTCCCGCAGAGCTTGCCTGCAAATATGGAATTTGCTCACCCGACTGAATATAAGCTTCATTGTTATTAGTTGTAAATACTCTTGGAGACGCAATAACTTCTCCACGAGATTCGCTTTCTAAAGCTGACAGTTCAACATCTAATATCGTTCCTTCAACTAATCTAGCAAAAGTTAATCCTATTGTCCCAGCAGCATTTTTTACGGGTAGATTAACTGATAAACTTCTATCTCGCGGGTTACCTCCAAAAAATAAAGAATCGCTAGCGACTTGACTTCCACTAAAAGCTCCATCGCCACCAAGATCAGAAACCCCAAAACGTACGCCTAAATCATCAGAAAACCCATTGTCAGCGACTACGATTCTTGATTCAATTAGAACCTGTCTTACAGGGATATCTAATCGATTTACCATCGCGCGAATTTGTATCAATTTTTTTGCTGTATCTTGAACTATCAAAATATTAGTTTTTTCATGTACCGCAACACTGCCTCTTGGACTTAGATATTGCGCCCCTTTGGTTAATATCAATGCCGAAAGCTCTTCGGCTTTAGCATAATTGACTTGAATAAACTCAGACTGTAACGGAGCTAGCTTTTCTATCTGGTCTTCAGTTTCTAGCTCTAATTTTTCACGAGCAGCAATTTCCTCGGCGGGCGCGATTAACATGACATTTCCCGTTTGCCTTTTAGCTAAACCTTTTGTTTTAAGTATTAAATCTAAAGCTTGATCCCAAGGAACCTGATTTAGTCTTAACGCAATCGAGCCAGAAACTGTATCACTAGTGATCATATTGATGTTAGTAAATTCAGACAAAATCGTTAAGGCTGATCTTACTGGTATAATTTGGAAGTTAAGAGATAGACGTTCACCTGTATAAATAGGTTCACGTAGCTTTTTCTGCTCGATTTCTTCAGCGGTTAAAGGCTTTAACTCAATAATAAAAGCATTATCTGCTTGATAGGCTAAATATTCATATTCATCACCGATTGTATCAATAGCAATTCTTACGTTACTTCCAACAACACTTGTTGATATATATTTAGCGGGCGTTGCAAAATCAATTACGTCTAGCTTTCGAATCAATTCTTCTGCAATTGTAGCGTCAACAAAATCAGCTAAAACCGTTCTTCCTTCTTTTCTAAGATCAATTCCGATATTTGAATTCCCCAACTCAACCACTATACGTCCTTCACCGGATTCCCCCCTTCTAAAATCAATATTAGAAATATCTTTGATAGGTTGAGAATAAGACCCTTCTTGTTGGTCACTCGACTGGTTTGATACTGATGATTCCGCTGAACCAGCACTCGCACTAACGACTTTTGTACCATGACCAATTGTTAAAATAAGATCATTACCATCAACTCGCGAAGCATAAGGCGTCATTTCAACTAAATTGACAACTAATCTAGTACGATTGCCAGCTTCAACAGCGGTAATACTTCGCGTGACTCCCACGCCCACACTTTGAGTTTTCTTTTTAAGCGAAGAGGTGACATCGGCAAAATCCATAGCGATTCTTGCGGGATTAATTGTCGTAAATTCTTTAAAACTTGGTGGAGGTGCATCCATAGTAACTCGGATTTCCACTTTGTCTCCCGGTAACACGGCAAAGTCTATATTCTTAATTTCGATGGCATTAGCAAGGATCGCAATACCGCTAGCTAAAACCATTAAAGCAATCGATGCTCTCTTGATCAATTTTTGAGTTATCATGCTTTGTGTTCTCCACTCAGACTTTTTAAGCTGTCTACCAATATTCATATAATCTCCTGCGTACGTTGATTAAATTTTTGTACGCTATCCTTCAGCCAGCGTTAAAAATACTTTTCTTCTTTCCCAACAACCTTTGCTATCTGGCACTAAGGTTGTGACCTCTATTTGTTGTTCTGAAATTCCTAAAATTTGCCCATGGTGTATACCAAGGTATTCACCTTTTTTAACTCTTTCAATATTTCCACTAAGCGGTCCTGCAGTCATTCGAATTAAGCCCCACTCTTTACCAGGCCTTTTAAGAATGCCAACCATCTCCATAGAATCTAAGGAATACCGCTCTAAATTTTCTCTGCGTCTTTCAGGATCAGGGCGAATTTCCTCATCGCAACCATCATGTAATAGCTTCAATTGAGCTTCTAACTCCGGCTCCATATCTGCAAAAGGGCTCCGCAAAGTGCTCGAGGAATAATCATGAGGTTGATAAACTTTCACATCAGGCATTGGTTCTATTCGTCCTGGTGGTTTTGCCTTAATAGTATCAACCCAAGACTGCAGATCATCTGTATGACCTCCACAAGATACTAATAACATCACAACACTAGCAAGCAAAGATATTTTTGCAAAAACGTTTATTCGGGATTGTTCGTTAAAAATAAACATTAGCTTTCCCCTGAATCTGCACGGTACGTTTTAGCAGTTATTTGCATGATTAACATTTTTTCGCCAGGAGAACTTGTAACATCACCGTCACCAATTTTTATACTAAAGTCATGTAGCGTCACAATTCTTGGTAATCGCGATACACGAGAAACAAAGTCTGCTATTTGGTGATACCCACCAGAAACTTGTACTTGAATTGGTTTTTCTGAATAAAATTCTGCATCTTTTTCAGCATCAAAGCCTAAAGAGACAATTTCACATCCAGCGCCTGTCGCAGCATAGGAGACTTCATCCAGTAATTCAGCCATTTGATCAGCTTTAGGAAGTTGCTGTAAAAGTGTTTCAAAACTTTCCTTAATCGTTTTCATTTGACGTTTATATGCATTTAAATTAACCGCTTTAGATTGTTTTTTCTCAAAGTCTTTTTTTAGTTCGATCTCTTTACGCTCAATAATAACTAAATCATTTCTTTGGTCACCAATAAAAAAGTAAAAACCTAATCCAATAGCAGCACAAAAAACAATTGATAGCATAATTGCTTTTCCAACGAGAGGCCAAGATCCCATATTATTGAAATCAATTTCATTAATATCAAAATTCATTATTTATCTCCATCGCTATTAGTCGCGTTAGGTGACGTAATAATTGCATTTAAAGTGAAACTTTTACGACCCGCACCAGAGTCTCTGTCTTCTACGATATCACCAATATCGGGTTTTCTAATCCATTGAGATGTTGCTAATGCTCGCATAAAATTAGAAATTCTTGGTCCTGATTCGGCAATACCTGTAAAGAATACCTTGTCGCCTTTTCTTTCGATTTGCTGCAAATTCATACCTTCTGGCATTTTAGTCACAATCTCATCAAATAGATGCACAATTTGAGGCCGACTTTTTTGTAAATCTTGAATTAACTCCATTCTGTCAACTAATTCTTTACGTTCTTTTTCTAAAGTTGTAATTTCTTTAATTTTGATATCTAGTTGTCGAATTTGAGTTTGTAAAAAACTATTTCGAGTGCGTTGATTATCAATTTCATTTCCAAAAAGAATAAAAACAAAATACATAATAACAAGACCAAGCACAGCTGTTAGAATCAATACGGTAACAAACTGACGCTGTCTCTCCGCCCGATCTTCTTCGCGCCACGGTAAGAGGTTAATATTAGCCATTAGTCAAAACTCCTTAAAGCTAATCCACAACAATTGACTAGCGATGGCGCATCCGAGCTTAAAGCTTGCGCGTTAACCCTTGCCGAAAGCGACATGTCCGCGAAGGGATTGGCTATAGATGCAGTTGTACCTAATCGTTCCTCTATCATTTCTTCTAAGCCCTCAATTACAGAGCAACCTCCAGCTAAAACAATATGGTCGACTTCTCCATATTGGCTTGAACCATAAAAAAACTGCAATGAACGACTAACTTGTTGGATTATTGCTTCTTTAAAAGGCTCTAAAACTTCTGGCTCATAATCATCTGGTAAGCCACCTTGCTTTTTTGCCATTCCGGCCTCTTCAAAAGAGAGACCGTACCTTCGTTGAATCTCTTCAGTTAATTGCGAGCCACCAAATGTCTGCTCTCTTGTATAAATTGTATTAAAATCTTCTAAAACACTTAAGCTGGTGTTGGTTGCCCCAACATCAGCTACAGCAATAATTTGACCTTCACCTTGATCCGGTAATTGGTTGGCTAATAATCGAAAGGCACGCTCAATAGTATAAGCCTCTACATCAACCACTTTAGCGGTTAACCCAGCTAACTCCAAAGCATCAACACGGCTATCAACGTTTTCACTACGAGATGCTGCTAATAGTACATCCACTTTATCAGGAACTTTTTCTGATTCACCAATCACTTGAAAATCCAGTGCAACTTCTTCTAATGGGTAAGGAATATATTGATCAGCTTCTACTTCAATTTGGCTTTCCATCTCATCGTCACTAAGATCTTTGTCCATTTGAATAGTTTTAGTGATAACAGAAGAACCTGCTACAGAAACTGCTGCATATTTAATATTTGTACCAGAGCGTTTTATCACTCTTTTGAGCGCCTCACCCACAACTTCAGGGTCACGAATATCCCGATCGGCCATGGCATCTTGGGGAAGAGGCTCCACAGCATAACTTTCTACGCGATATCTTGAACCAACTTTTCCTAGTTCAATCAGCTTACATGCGGTCGAACTGATATCAATACCGACTAAAGCTGTCTTTTTGGAGCCGAATAAATTTCCTAGCATAATCTAAATTTTTCCTATCTTTTTATCCAGTTACAGCTGATAACTCTGGTTTCACTTTAAATAATAGCTCTAACTATAAGAAATATCACCCTTTTTTTGTTTTTATATCACTATTTTGGTGATCTTTTGTACACTTTTTTACTAATTCTTTGAACCATTTCGCTATTTTGATGACCAATAAATTAAATCAATTAGTCAGATAAGTGATTAAATTTTAGACCAAATTTCACAATATGCAGTTTTATTCACAACTAATTTCGAGAGAAACCGCGCACAAATCAGCAACTTAAAATAAATTATTGGTTAAAGCGATGAAGAAATACCGCTATACTCTGTGTGAATAACCACTATGACAACTTATCCGAATTCTAGTTATGAAACGAATCACAAAGCTAGCACCTAAATTTGCTTATATCGTGACGCTGTTCACATTACTGTTTGGTATGGGGTTTTCCGGACTCTATTTGGCCGTTGGATCTGATTTACCTGAAGTAGAAAGCATCCGACAAATTAGATTACAAACACCAATGAGCATTTACTCAAAGGATGGGCAGTTGATTAATGAGTTTGGTGATATTCGCCGAATTCCAATTACCATCGATGAAGTACCTAAGGATTTTATTAACGCTTTGCTATCAACCGAAGATGTACGCTTTTATCAACACTCTGGCGTCGATCTAAAAGGAGTACTACGAGCCATTTTTAAATTAGCTGCAACGGGAACAAAAAGCCAAGGAGCAAGCACAATTACTATGCTTGTCGCTAGAAATTATTTTTTAAGTCGCGAAAAACGATTTTCTCGTAAATTTACCGAGATGTTCGTTGCTTGGAAATTAGAATCAGAATTGACTAAAGATGAAATATTAGAAATATTTCTAAATAAAATCCCTTTTGGCCATCGTTCAGCTGGGTTAGGCGCTGCTGCAGAAGTTTATTATGGTAAAAAACTTAAAGAATTAAGTTTAGCGCAACTAGCAACATTAGCAGGAATCCCAAAGGGGCAATCTATTTATAATCCTATTAGTATCCCTAAAAAAGCAAAAGAAAGACGCTCTCATGTATTGGCTCGCATGCTTAAAGAAGGTCATATTAATAATGAGCAGTATACGATGGCAAACAACTCACCCATTAAAACTCGTCGCCATGGGGCAAAAACAACGGTTAGTGCACCTTATGTAGCAGAAATGGTCCATATGGAAATTATCAAGCAATTTGGACTCGAATCAGCTCATAGTGATGGTTTAAAGGTTTATACTAGCCTTGATCCAATTCTTCAAAACTATGCTCAAAGAGCGCTTAAAGAAAGTTTAATGGAATATGACCGCAGACATGGCTATCGACCAATCGAACAGCACTACGAAATTTCACCTGAAACAACACCTATTGACCTCCAAACGTGGATTGCTGATTTTACACAACTCGGAAGCTTAATTCCTGCCATAGTGATAAAAATAGACGACGAATTTGCAAAAGTCATGTTAGCCGATGGTTCAGAAGGACATCTAAATTTTTCTGATTCAAAGTGGGCAAGAAAATACGTCGATGAAAACCATCGTGAATTTGGAAAAATTAAAACGATGCATGATATTGTTGTTGTAGGTGATGTAATAAGAGTGTTAGAAACAAACAAAGTACTAGAAGCAATTACTTTATCTGATCTACAAGCTAAAGAAGAACCCGAACAAAAAAACACCGTTGAGCCAAAAAATTTAGGTAATTTAGAACAAATACAAAATAAACAAGAATTAACGCCCACTAAAGTATACCAACTTTCACAAATACCTGACGTGAATGGTGGCTTCGTTGTCTTAAACCCTAAAAATGGAGCGATTGAAGCCTTGGCTGGTGGTTTTAATTTCAGTAAAGATCAATTTAATATGGTAACTCAAGCTAGGCGACAAGTTGGTTCAAATATAAAACCTTTTCTTTACTCCTCGGCTTTAGCCCAAAATTATACGGCTGCATCCTTAATCAATGACTCACCGATTATCGAATCCGATATATCTGCGGGAAATTTTTGGCGTCCAGAAAATGATAATGGTAAATACAGAGGACCCACCACCTTACGAAGCGCACTACGACGCTCTGTTAATACTGTAGCGATTAGATTAATCAATAAAATTGGTCCTCACTACGCCAAAAAATATATTGAGTCCATCGGATTTCCCGCCAGCCATATGAGGGCATTTCCATCACTGGCTCTTGGATCTGCCTCATTTACACCATTAGAGGTTGTCACTGGCTATGCAAGCTTAGCCAATGGCGGATTTAAAGTAATACCCTGGTTTATTGAACGTATTGAAGATAGCCAAGGAGAAATACTATTCCAAGCTGAACCAATAACCGTCTGCTTAGAATGCTTAAAAAAACTTGAACAAAGCACCGAGGAAGAAAGCTTACTGGCTGAATTAGAAAGTGAATTACCCAATAAATTGCAAGTAGAAATTGAAAATAATGAATTTGAAACAACAGATGAAAATAATGATTTGGCTTCAAAAATGTCGGAATTGCAGGTTGCAGAGAATAAAATTGCAGAAAGGGTGATTGATGAAAGAAATTTATATATTTTAAATAGCATGTTAAAAGACGTCATCCATAAAGGCACAGGTTGGACACCACTCAATCGAATCAAAAGTCCTTTACTAAAACGTCACGATATAGCAGGTAAAACCGGAACCACTAATGAAAATAAAGACGCATGGTTTTCTGGATACAACTCTCGCTATGTTGCATCAGCTTGGGTAGGATTTGTTGACCACGCTAAAAAACTAGGTAAAAATGAGTTCGGAGGAAGAGCTGCATTACCCGTTTGGGCAAAATTTATGGAAAAAGCACTAAATGGCGTGCCAGAAATTCATCCACCCAGGCCGGATGGGCTAATTGACGTAAGAATTGATCTAGAAAATGGCAAGCTTGCTAGTGCGTCGACTAAATTATCTGACTTTGAAATATTTAGAGTTGAAAACGTGCCAACTGAGTATTCAGAAATCCACGATGAAAATCCATTCGATTTGATTGATTCATCTTCGGAAGAAGATGAATCGGCAGAAGTGGATTTTTAAAACAGAGCTGTCAAATGTCATATTTAGGCAAATTTTAACGCGTTCCAAAAATAACCATGGTTTTGCCTTTCACGTTAATATGATTTTGCTCTTCTAGTACTTTAAGCACTCTACCAACCATTTCACGTGAACAGCCAACAATACGACCTAACTCTTGACGGGTTACTTTGATTTGCATTCCATCTGGGTGAGTAATGGCATCAGGTTCTTTTGCGAGATCTAGTAATGCCCTTGCAACCCGCCCAGTCACATCCATAAAGGCCAAATCACCTACTTTACGGCTTGTTTTTCTTAATCTAAGGGACATTTGTTCTGCAAGTTTAAACATAATTTCAGGTTTTTCTTTAGTAAGCGATTGAAACCTTGCGTAACTAATTTCTGCTAAATCTGCTTCAACTTTGGCTCTGACCCATGCACTTCGATTATTTTCACCATCAAAAAGTCCCATTTCTCCAAAAAAATCACCGGAATTTAGATAAGCCAGCACTAACTCTTTTCCATCATCATCTTCAATCAGCACGGTGACCGAGCCTTTTATTATGAAATAAAGGGTTTCTGGTTTATCTCCAGCAAATATGATGGTTGTTTTAGCGGCGTAACGCCTTTTATGACACTGTGCAACAAACCACTCTAAAGTAGGATCTTTTAAAATATTGTGCGGTAGTACGATGGGTTCTTTAATTAGCGCCATTTAGGTACCTATAACATTAGAATTAGTTTAAACACCCCAAGTAAGTAACAGCTTAAAGACCTAGCAAATATGACGAAAGCAATAGAGATGTTGATTATTGCAAATCTAAACAAACTTGTTAGTTAAATTTTGTTAATCTCTAAACTTACAACTTGAAATCTGAGGTGATAACACTAACACAAAATATTTATGATCAAACCTCAATCTATAAAGTTTAGTGGTATCTGGAAGATTAGCAAGCATAATCACAGTAAATTAATTACATGGGATGGTTATTTTTATCAAAACTATGTGCTAGGTTACATAAATGAGACTATTTCATCTCATACAATGAACATTAACTAACTTGAAAGTTCACCGACTTCCAACACAACTATTATTAATTTAGCCTGATTTATGATCCACTTAATACTTCATTTTATTATTCCACTTTTAATTTCAAAAACCTTCATCGAGCACTTTTATGTAAATAATTCCATCCTTAAAAAAATAAAATTATCTAACCTAGCCATTATTTGGCTACTTATGGTGTCCACAATGCTGATCGATATTGATCATTTATTGACAACACCAATATATCAAGCAGATCGTTGTAGCGTCGGCTTTCATCCTTTACACATGGTGCTACCGATCTCTCTCTATATTTTTTTATGCTTTCCTAAAAAGACACGAATATTTGGTGTAGGCTTAATAATTCATATAATATTAGACTCCATTGATTGCCAAGTTAACTCAGGAGTATGGTTTGTTTAACCTAGAAATATCAGTTGAAACACGATTATTTTTCGCTTTACTTTTAATACTAGGCCTTTCGAGTTGTGATTCTCATCCAACGCCAAAATCAAATTATTCGGATAAAATTTATGATGGCTTCACTATTGTGGAGGTTGAATGGGATGGTATACCACTAAAAGAGGTGATCCAAAAACATTATGAACTAGCAAAAACAAAACATCAAAAAGTATTTATTCAAATAACCGCAGAGTGGTGTAGCCCTTGTAAACGGTTAAGAGAGAAAACAAACGATCCGCTAATGCAAAAGGCCTATCAAGGGGCTTATATTATTCGTCTTGATCGAGATGAGTGGGAGCAGGATTTTCCTGAGTTAGGCATTAAAAAGACACCCATTCCAATATTTTGGGAGTTAAAAGATCAGCAATCTGGTCTGCAAGTTGATTTAAAAGTTACTGACTACTCTCTAGATGGTAACTATTGGAAAGAAATAACAGCTAAGAGGCTTTCTCCAATTCTGAGCGCTTACTTCTCTGGAAAGGCACGTATTTACATCACTAGTCAAAAAACTAAAACCAACGATCTTTAATTTTTCCATATTGAAAATAGCCCCATTGCCCCACTCGACGAAATGATGGAAATGGAAACTTAGGCAACGGCTCACTATAAAGAGGTAAATTAGGGACTACTTGTCCAGCAATTTGTTGTGCCAAGCGTTTACCGGCTTGAACGGAAAATGAAACACCATTACCACAGTAACCAGCGCTGTAATAAAGATTACCGCCTTCATCGCCTTTGACGGTATGAGGCAAATCATCAAGCGCCATACAAATCCAACCACTCCAAGAGTAATCAATTTTTACCTTAGATAAATTAGGAAAGCTACATCGTAATACACCTAACAGGCGATCAGCATAATATGCCTTTTCAGCATCTTTGCCATTAATTGCACCACGACCTCCAAAAAGAATTCGATTATCTGGTAATTTTCTAAAATAATACTTTAATGCTCTCGTATCCATTACCACATTACTGGTTAAGAAATTACAACTGTCTAGCTCTATGCTAGATAGTGGACGTGTCACTATAATTTGTGAAAGAACCGGTAAGATGCGGTTGTTAATTGATGAATGGAACTGCGTAGGTGTGTACCCATTAGTTGCAATCACTACTTTTTTTGCGGTAACAAGACCTCCTGGTGTGATTAGCTGGTAATTATTTTTATCTGAACTTGTTCCTGAACCGCTCTTGTTAAGAGAATGGATTTTCTCAACTGGACTAGCAGTATAAATTTTTGTACCTGCTTGAGTTGCTAAATGTTGATAGCCCCATGCTAATTTAAGCGGATTGATACCGTATCCATCTTTAAAACGAATGGCACCATAGGCATATTGACTATCAAAATAATTTTCCTTTATTTCATTACGAGTTAAAAACTCAGTTTCATAAGAAAAAATTTGTTTCATTAACTTTGCTTGTTCCTTTAGGGGCTTAACCATGCTCGGTTTATGAGCAACCCTAAGATATCCCTTTGACTGAGGATCGCACTCTATTCCCGTGCTAATTAGTTGATTAACCGTTTCAACACCTTCACATACTTCGTTATATATGCCTTTAGCTACAGACTCCCCCCACTGACTTATCATTTGAGTATAAGGTTTTCGACCGCTAGATTTTAGAATAAAACCAGCATTTCTTCCGCTACATCCCCATGCTGTTTGATTCGCCTCTAGGATATGTGCTTTAATCTTGTGCTCGGTTGCTAAATGATAAGCACAAGATAGACCGGTATAGCCCGCACCAATAATTGCAACGTCAACATTGATATCCTTTTGTAATTGTTGAGGCTTTTGAGGAGATACGCCCGAATGATTGACCCAATAGCTATTGGGATAACTTGCTCCAACACCAGGAGAATAATGTTTTAACGGGTCATACATGTAAGCTTTTCTATATTGAAACAACCGGATATTGAATAAACAGATATTATCAGAACAGGGTCAATAATGAATCAACCAAAACAAAACAATTTACAACTTAAAAATCGGGCGCTTAAAAATCTAGAACCATCACACTTTAACGATGTAATTAACCTTGGCAATGCGGTTCATGGTGAGGGTTATTTGGATCTTGACACTATACAAAAAGTTTTAGATAAAAGTATTAAAGGTAATTTAAACTGCAGCTTTGTTATTTATGACCATGAAAAATTGGTTGGTTTTAGGCTCACTTTTGCTCCTAAAAATTGGGATATTGATAAATGGTGTACACCCAGTTTATGGGGAATACCCCAAGAAAAAATTTGTTATTTTAAATGTAATACGGTTGATGAAAGCTATCGGGGACAAAAGGTTGGTAGGCAACTTTTGGAAGCATCCATCGACGTGGCAAAAAAGATGGGGGCTGAAGCTGGAGTATGTCATACCTGGATACAAAGTCCGGGTAATGTTGCTTATCATTATTTTATTAGTTGTGGCGGCGAGTTTGTTAAAAAACACCCTAACCGTTGGTTTGAAGACAGTCAAAATGGCTATAACTGTATTTTATGTGGTAATGATTGCCACTGCGATGCTCTAGAAATGATATTAAAATTTAAATAGCTAATTCTCGTTAGAGAAGTCATTGGCTTGTAGGATAGATAACTGTAAATCAGGATGCCGTGAAGATGAATAATGACGATAATCAGGTGAGTATAGCGATGGAGAATGAAATAGGAAAAGTTAATTTCACCCTAGATCTCCAAACCTTTTTACCTTACAGAATGTATAAATTGGCGGCTCAAATGTCTCAAGCGGGGAATAAATTATCTGATTTACTTATAGAAACCGGTGTTGAAATTGGTGAGCGAGAGTGGCGAGTTATTTCTGTTTTAGGTAGTTATGGAGGGCTAACAAATCGTCATGTAGCAGAAGCTTTAAGAACTGATGCTGCGACCGTTACAAGAGCTGTCAAAGTACTAAAACAGCTACAATTCGTGGCTACAAAAAATTCTAAAAGAGACCGGCGAAAAATACTCATCTACCTTACTCAGGCTGGCGCTGATTTTCATGATCGCATTACCCCTAAAAGAATTGAGACCGGTGAACAAATAGAGTCATGTTTTTCAGCCGAAGAAAAACAGCAACTACACCACCTTTTAAATAAACTTGATCGACATATGCATCATTTAGAAAATGAACTTAAAGATGAATGGGAATAATCTTTGGTGCTAGAAAGCAAAAAAACAAAAAGGAGTTAATCGCTTTTAATTTCATTCGAGCACCTTTAGTTTTTTTTACTTATTTATAAAATAATGTCTACACTTAGAATATAAAAGACTTCACCTCAATGTTGATGATATGGCTAGTGATAATAAAACTGCATTAAAACTTGTAGAAATAGTACAAAATACTCTATTGAATCGTTGGAAACTGCTTTATTCGATTAAAAAAACTCTTTTTATTCTTATATTGAGCCTATTAATATTTGTGACATCACCTTTTGCTCTCGCCGAAGATGAAGGCGAGACTGAAGAAGAAGCTGAAGTCATTCCACTGATGTATTTTGATATTGATCCTAAAGTGCTTACTTTTTATCAAGGTACAGGAAAAAAAATTGGTTATGTTGTGGTGCAAATTAATATTGCAGTAAAAGGACAGGAAAACCTTGATTTAGTTGAATTGCACTCTCCACTTATACAGGATAATTTAATTGATTTTTTCAATCGGCAAGATAAAAAAACCATTCAAGAGTTTTCCGAACGAGAAGGGTTAAGAAAAAAGGCACAAGAAAGCGTGGCGGCGGTATTAGAAGAAGAGGTGGGTAAAAATATTATTGAATCACTTTTATTTACTGACTACGTATATCAGTGACTACCCATATAAGGAAAGATGTCTAAAACATAAAAAGCTAACAGCGCATTAAAATATGATCGATACCATCTTCATCATAAATTTCAGATATCTGTCTGAATCCAAGTTTCTGATAAAAATTTTTGAGATATAACTGAGCACCGATTTGAATTTCTTTATTAGCAAAGTTATCAATTATAAAATTAATCGAACTTTGAACTAACTCACGACCAATACCATATTTTCTTGCAGAGTTAGCAACGCAAACTCGTCCAATTGATGCTCTATTATCATACTCTTGATAGCTTTCAAAAACCCTTAATGTAGCAACTAGACAATCATCTTCCCATACTAATAAATGATGCGCTTTAGAATCTTTGCCATCAATATCAGCATATAAACAATTTTGCTCTATAATGAATACATCCTGACGTAGAGAAAATAGCTTTTCCGTTTCAATGCCTGTCATTTGTTGCAATGTTCTCCATTGCCAATCAAGGTTTTGATTTGGTTTTTTCATATTTTTCTACTTGAATTCAAAGTGGTTTTAAAAATTGCTTTCTATTTATTCATCAAATAGAACCGATATAAAATCTTCGGCATTAAACTCTCTTAAATCTTCTTTAGCTTCACCTACTCCAATATAACGAATTGGCAGTTTCATTTTATCGGCTATGGCGAATACAACACCACCTTTTGCAGTACCATCGAGCTTAGTCACTGTAACACTAGTTAGCCTCACAATTTTATTAAATTCAACCGCTTGTACTAAAGCATTTTGACCTGTACCGGCATCAACCACTAGCATAATTTCATGGGGTGCTTCGCTATCAATTTTACCAACGACACGCTTTATTTTTGCAAGCTCCTCCATCAGATTACTTTTTGTATGCAGTCTGCCAGCGGTATCAGCAATGATGATATCAATATTTTTTGCTTTTGCTTTTTCCACAGCATCATAAATGACTGAAGCACTATCTGCTCCCGTGTGCTGTGCTACAACTGGCACGTTATTACGATCGCCCCAAGCTTTTAGTTGCTCCACTGCAGCGGCTCTAAACGTATCACCAGCAGCCAACATGACACTTTTTCCCTCACCTATAAACTGATGAGCCATTTTTCCGATAGTTGTCGTTTTACCAACACCATTGATCCCAACCATCAAAATAACAAAAGGTTGATGATTTTTGACGGTCAGTGGAAGTTGTACTGGTGTTAAAATGTCTTGAAGTTGCGATTTCAAATGAGCAATCAAAGCTTCCGTATCTTTTAGCTCCTTTCTTGCTGTTCGCTCTGTCAAATCATCAATAATTCGGCTGGTCGTATCAACGCCAACATCAGCCATCAAAAGTAACGTTTCAATTTCTTCAAGGCTGTCATCATCAATCTCTTTTTTACCTAAAACGAGATTAGCTAAGCCACTAGAAAATTGACCACGAGTTTTAGAAAGCCCTTTTTTAAGACGCTTATAGAAAGATTGTTTTGGTTGTTCTGATGACTCATTTTCAGAATAATTGACACTCTTATCTACCTTTTTTTCTACTAACGCTTGGTGCGAGTCAACAGCTTCTTCAGAGAGGCTTTCTGCATCGTTTTTATTACGCCCAAACCAACCAAAGAGTTTCTTTTTTTTTGTTGACGAGTCTTTAGATTCTTCACTCATTAAAATGACTTTATAATGTATCTTGGATTGGTCGCTATGCTAACATTTTATTTACAGAGGAACTATTCTGCTTTTGATACCATTTAGCAAGAGCCTCCGGATCGTGAGATTTAAAAAAATACGCCACCTAAACCTAATACATTTGCCATTGAAGATCTCCAAATTAAAGTCTCAGCATACTTAGAATACACAATTTTAATCAATTCACTCATCTTAATCTATTTATTAGATTACATTCCATCGATCTTTATCCTTTTATTTGTTGGAAATAAGCAGTATCCTTACGAATTAACCAATAGACCTATCAAAATTAAGGATAATGAATGCCTTTCTATATCAAAAGGGGAGAGATCCCAAATAAAAGACATATCACCTTTGAAAAAGAGGGTGGTGCTCTATACCGTGAAGAACTATTTTCTACTCATGGTTTTTCAAATATTTATTCCAATAAATACCATCACAATATGCCAAGCAAAGTGGTTAGAGATGAGCCTTATAGCCTCAACCACGGCGCTGAGTGGAAAGATACTATTCTACAAAATTACAAAATCCACTCACAAAGAGCGGATGGGGAAGGCAATTTTTTTACAAGCCGAAAGAAAATGTTATTTAATGGTGATTGTGCTCTTTATACAGCCAAAGTTACCGAAGATACCTCCGATTTTTATCGAAACTCCTATGCTGATGAAGTCGTATTCATCCACGAAGGCACTGGGACACTTTTTTCAGAGTATGGATCTTTGGAAATTAAAAAGTGGGATTATCTTGTTATCCCTCGCGGAACAACTTATCAACTAAAATTCAATAGCTACGAAAATGTTCGCTTATTTGTTACCGAAGCCAATTCAATGATAAGTATCCCAAAATATTTTAGAACTGAAACAGGGCAAATGTTAGAAACAGCACCTTACTGTGAGCGAGACATTAGACAACCAGACTTACAAGATGCGATTGTTGAAAAAGGCGAATTTTCATTAATCATCAAATACGGTGAGACCTATCAAAAAACTATTTTAGAATGGCATCCTTTTGACTTAGTTGGCTGGGACGGTGCAGTTTACCCTTGGGCATTTAACATTGATGATTACGCACCACTAGTAGGGAAAATTCATTTACCTCCCTCAGCGCACTTGGTTTTTTCCGCCAATAATTTCGTTATGTGTAACTTTGTGCCAAGACTTTATGATTTTCATCCTCAATCAATTCCTGCTCCCTACTATCATTCCAATATAGATAGTGATGAAGTTTTGTATTATGTGCACGGTGATTTTATGAGTCGTACTGGAATAGAAGAAGGCTCCATGACCTTCCACAGAAAAGGTGTACCTCATGGTCCACAACCCGGAAAAACAGAAGCATCAGTAGGTAAAAAGGAAACTTATGAATACGCAGTAATGGTGGATACTTTTGCGCCGTTACAGGTGACTGAGCATTTCCATCAATGCATGGAAAAAGGCTATAACCAAAGCTGGTTAGAAAAGTAAATTATTTGAATTATAATAGTAGTAGAAATATATTGGAGCAAGAAATGAGTAACAACCCTCTAGGATTAACCGGAATAGAATTTACAGAGTTTGCATCAGCAGACATAAAGTTTATGCACGATGTTTTTATGGATTTTGGTTTTTCTAAAACCCAATCCTTTAAAAATAAAGACATTATTCATTATCAGCAAAATAGAATTCACTTTTTATTAAATGCAGAAAAAAGTGGCTTCTCCGCAGAGTTTACTAAAGCTCACGGCCCGGCTATATCATCTATGGGTTGGCGAGTAAAAGATGCTGAATACGCTAAAACAGAAGCGGTTAAACGTGGAGCAAAACCAGCTGATAAGACTGACTACCCATATCCTGCTATTTACGGTATTGGTGATAGTTTAATTTATTTTGTTGATGCTTATGAAGGTGAAAATACAATATGGGATACTGACTTTGAAGATTTAGAAGAACCTACGATTCAAGAAAGTAAAGGTTTTATAGAGATTGATCATTTAACTAATAATGTTTACAAAGGCACCATGGAAAAATGGGCCAACTTTTATAAAGAGGTGTTTGGTTTTACCGAAGTCAGGTACTTTGACATTAAAGGTGTAAAAACGGCTCTAATATCCTATGCACTTGCTAGCCCTTGCGGTACTTTTTGTATTCCGATAAATGAAGGGAAAGGAAATGAGAATAACCAAATTGATGAATATTTAGGGTTGTATGATGGACCGGGGGTTCAACATTTAGCATTTAGAACCGAAGATCTTGTTAAGTCTTGTGATTCTTTAAATGGCTCTTATATTGAAACGCTAGATATAATCCCAGAATACTACGATACCATTTGGGAACGAGTGCCTTGGGTTAAAGAAGACAAAGAACGAATTAAACACCACCAGATATTAGTCGATAGTCAGGCGGAAAATACTTATCTGTTACAGATATTTACTAAGAATTTATTTGGTCCAATATTTATTGAGATGATCCAACGAGAAGGAGATCAGGGTTTTGGTGAAGGTAATTTTCAAGCATTGTTTGAATCGATTGAGCGAGATCAGGAGAAGCGAGGGGTTTTGTAAGTTTCTTTAATATTTAATCTAACTTATGAAAGGTCGATTTATCGACCTTTTTTATTGCCTCTGGCTGGGGTAGTATGGCTAGATATAGAGATTAACGTCTGAACATGATAATTCAATTAGTATATAATCAGCTCAGCGTACTCAGGGATGAAAATAGAATTACTTCACCGAGTATGACAAGTAGACGCCTAACGTTTTAGACGCTTTGTTAAATAAATATACAGATGAAGACATTAAAACACTTAAAGTTAATCCTTTTAATTATTTTTACGTTCTTATGGAAATCAATATATTTGGTAGTACAAAGCTCCACCTATAAGTCATTACTGAATTCGAACAAGAAGTTAATGCGGCATAACCTTATGATTAGTAATATAAAAAAAACAATTGCTAGTGCAAACATCAGCTTTCTTATAGGTGCTGGTTTATCACACCCTTTTTTAACAATTCTAGGTGATATTGAAAGCAGGCTAACTACGGAAGAAGATCCAAGCGAAATACAAAAAATAAAGAAAGAATACTTTAATAAATCAATCAGCAAAAACTCTGAACTGATAACAACATCATTAAATGATGAAACAGTATTAAATAACTACAAAGAACTTTATAAGCTCATTAATCAAATAGTACTTAAAAGAGAATCAACCCTACTATCCAAGCAAGTTAATATATTTACGACTAACATTGATATATTTTCAGAAATTGCTTTAGAAAATACAGGTATTGAATTTAACGATGGTTTTCATGGAAGATTTAATCCTAAATATGATGTTGGCAACTTCAAAAAATCATATTTTAAAACTAGCTTACATTATGAAAATACATCTGAAATACCTGTCTTTAATATTTTAAAGTTGCATGGTTCTGTTTCTTGGAAAGCAGAAAAAAACAATATTTTACTAGACCGAAATTTAAGGATATTAAATGAAACAAAATCAGACTTTACTAAGTTTGATGAGTTAATGATTGTTAACCCAACAAAAAAGAAGTTTGAAGATACAACATTGAATCAAACTTATTATGATCTATTAAGGATCTATGCCAATGAGTTAGAAAAAGAGAATAGCGTGTTATTTGTATTAGGCTTTTCTTTCGCTGACGAGCACATAAGAGATTTAACATTAAGGGTTGCAAATACTAACCCAACACTAAAAATTTATATTTTAAGCCATAGTCAAAATAAAACTAAAGAATACCAAAAACTAGAAGATACGAAAAACAAAAACGTAGAGGTTCTCTTCCCCGATGATGATGAAAATTTTAATCTTGAAGGAATAATAGGGTTGTTTAGTCAACTCCTTAACGATTACGGCAAAGTAGAAGATAATGAATAACGAGGTCGTAACTGATGTCGAAGACTACATAATTGACAATTCTATCTTTAGAGTTGGTAGTGTTGTTGAAGTTGTAGGTCAAACTGTAAAAATTCGCATTGACTCAGGGAAAAACACCTCTTCAATTCTATATAAAGGCAAAGTTATTCAAAACATATCCGTAGGTGGATATGTAAAAATAAAGAAAGATTATGAGGAAATAATAGGCAAAATTGAAGGTGAATTAATTCAGAAAAACAAAGAAATAAACAATAAAAAATACTCTAGCAATAAAGACAAAGTTAGTAGGATTTTAAGTGTTAAAATTTTAGGGTATTTAGATAATGGAAAATTTGAACGAGGGATTAAAGAGCTACCTCTGATCGACAATACTTGCTTCTTAATACGTACAGAAGAATTCAATAATATTCATCAATTTGTAGATAATGATGATCAACCAATAAAAATTGGTCAATTAGAGTTTGATGATGGCGTTGATATATCATTAGGTATGAATAAATTATTTGCCAGCCATATTGGTATTTTTGGAAACACAGGAAGTGGCAAATCGTACACTTTGGCAAAAATCTATCGACAATTATTTAAAACGTTTGGAAAGGTAGAAAAGTTTCAAAAAAAAGCTAGTTTCTTGCTGATTGATTTTAATGGTGAATATATCGATGATGCGATAGTAGATAATGCGAGGAAAAACACTTATGACTTAACGACTAGTAAAAAGATTGCAGACATTAATGATGATGAAAAATTACCCATTGATAAAATAACATTAGAAAACACTACTTTTTGGTCTATCTTTTTAGAAGCTACCGAAAAAACACAACAACCATTCTTAAATAGAGCTATTAAGGATAAGTATATAGAACCTAAAATTAATAATAATGACTTTCTTGACTACATTGAAACTAAATTAATTGAGGCTACATCTGTTAGCGGTCGAAATATAGATAAAGCAATTCCAACAGAATTTCTATACGAATTGGCAAACTATTTAAATGATGACAACATTAGAAATGCTGCACATTTTTTCTCATCTAAACTAACTGGCGGTACAGAACAGTATAGCTTTAATTTAGATGGTGTTTTTAATGATAATGTTAATAATTTCAGAGAAAAAGTAGGGTCTTCATTTGGTGGCAATACAATAGCCGTAAATGGTTTATCTGAAATCAAAAAAATAGGTTTGAAAATAATCCTCAAATATTATGATGAAATGATCCGAGGTTTTTCTAATCGTGAACATTTATCTCCACTCATAAAAAGATTAGAAAGGCGAATCCTAGATTTAGAAAAGGTATTAATTATAAAAGAGCCAGTAGAAAACACTGCACATAACCTAACGGTAGTTTCTTTACGAAATGTAAATATGGACATTCGTAAAATGTTACCAATGTTATTAGTAAAAGAAGCTTACGATAAGAAAAAACGAGAGAATAACAAGTCGCATTCATTACATATAATTGTTGATGAAGCCCACAATATTCTTTCAAGCAGTTCAGATAGAGAAAATAAAGAATGGAAGGATTATCGTTTAGAAACATTTGAAGAAATCATCAAAGAAGGTCGTAAATTTAATGTTTTCATGACTATTTCCAGCCAACGACCATCAGATATATCTCCAACAATAATCTCACAGCTACATAATTATTTTTTGCATCGCTTGATAAATAATAATGATCTACTAGCCGTAGAAAAAACTATTGCTTATTTAGATAAAGTCTCCGCTGATTCATTGCCTAGTTTGGCTACTGGGACTTGTATCTTAGCTGGGCTAATGGCAAAAATTCCAGTCGTGATAAAAGTTGATGAAATTTCTAATAAAAAAAACCAACCGCAAAGCCACAATATAAACTTGGTTGAAAAGTGGAGTAAGAAGCTTGAGTAATGAGTGAAATAAAACAAACCTTACAAAATATTAAAGTAAAAGCTCAAATAGGCAGATTTAGCCAGCTGAAAGTTCCTTCTGTTAACGCTTTCACCGCCTATAACAATTGGAGAATGATGTGTTATCAGATAAATTTAAAAGGGAATTGAAATAATGAATGATATCACCTCCTTTCATTCTGCTATCAAACAGATTCTACAAACGGCGAGAAACAAGGTATGTTCAGCTGTCAATACTGCGATGGTCGAAGCTTATTGGATGATTGGCAAACGCATCATTAATGAAGAGCAACAAG
>CAZRPK010000017.1:0-36783 GCA_964601915.1 uncultured Kangiella sp.
TCACAGGAAATGAAAAAGCGGCTTAAAAACAGTCCAAAAAAACTTGACCATTACAGTTTTCAATGATTATTGGTATACAAGGTGAATTGCGGAGCAAGAGAGGTAACCCTGGGGTACAGTGCTTTGGCTGAAAGTAAAAATGCTTCTGTTGTGAGAAAAATATTTGGCCATTCTCATATTCCGAAAACTTTTTCTCCGATCATTAATCAATTTAATTTGGAGTTTGTTTATCCCTATATTAATTTGCATAAACCCTGTGCGTTTCCTGAAATAAAAACCGCTAAAAATGGGAAAGAAAAAAAGTTTTATCCACAAAAAAACAGAATGACACCTTATGAAAAATTAAAATCTTTACCCAATGCAAAAAAATATTTGAAAGATGAGTTTAGTTTTGAAATACTAGACAAGATCTCAATGGAAATGAGTGACAATGAAGCGGCAGAATTGCTTCAAATCGAGAGACGGAAATTATTTAAAATCATCTTTGAGCAGGATAAAAAGTATGCTTAATTGAATTTACCTACTTCATGCTCATTTCTATTTTGGAATATACTCATTCCTACCGTGATCTAAGTTTTGAATTCGTTTCACCGCCATTCATGGCTCTTTGAGACATGCCGTCCTTCCACATAGACATAAAAGCCAAAATTACCTGTTACGAAAATTATGGTTCGATAAAAAATTAATTCTTACGATATTTGTTATTTGATCAACTCCTTATGACTTCACCAATGTGGCTGAATTAAAACTCTAACAACCTAAGTTTCAATCCCAAGCTTCACTAAATCTTTAGGCTCTAATAGACGATTAATACAATCTTTAAATGGCTCACTTTTAGAATCATAAAGAAAATTATATACATCAGTATCATATTGATTTCCTACTTCCACTCGACCTACAAATTTAAAATCTCCGCCATCTTTAATAGACTCAAAAATTTCTTTTGATTCTTCATCAGTGAATAAAAATGCAGGTCCCCAAAGTTGAAGTTGCCCTTCTATGTGTGAAGCTATATATTTAGGTTTATAAACCTTATCATTTATAATAACTTTTTGTACACTTCCCACTTCTAGATCAATGTGAGATGGTCCATTAATCAATATCCGAACTGATGGATCTTCATCCATATACTGTAAAGTTGAAATCACACGAAAATATCCAACATACTGACGACCAATGATCCCGCCTGCAAATGGAAAGCTCATGGCACAATAATCATTCGATTGGATAAAAGAATATTCAGGGAAATCCCCACAAGAACTTAAACCAAAAATGGTTAACAATGACAAACTAATCGTTCTAACTTTCCTTTTCAATTTAATCGCTATTTTAATATTTGTCTTCATCGTTTTGATACTTTCCGTGCTTTTAGTCGTTTGTTGCTTCTTTTTTCGTCACTCTTATGTTGACGAATGTTTTTTGACCCCCGACTAGATGTTAGCCCCGTTATCTTTTCGAAGTCAGATAACTCTTCTTTAGTAAGCTCCCTCCAACGACCGCACTTTAATGCTCTTGGCAATTCAAATGAGCCATATTGAATTCTATGAAGTCTAGAAACTTGTACATTAAACGCTTCCCAAAGTCTTCTTACTTCGCGGTTTTTTCCTTCCCTAAGTGTTACGTGAAACCAATGGTTACTTCGTTCACCACCAGCTACTACAATTGATTCAAATCGTGCTAGTCCATCTTCCAGTTCAACACCATCTAACAGCGATTGAATCATTTCATCGTGCACTTGCCCTCTTACTCTAACCGCATATTTCCTAACAACTTCTAATGATGGATGCATTAGTTTATTCGCCATTTCTCCGTCATTAGTAAAGAAAATTAAACCACTGGTATTGAAATCTAAACGTCCAACACTTAACCAACGTGAGTTTCTAGTCTTTGGTAAAGTATCAAAAATAGTGGGACGTCCTTCTGGATCTTTTCGAGTCGAAATTTCACCTTCAGGTTTATGGTAGGCAATCATCACTCGTTTAAAATCTCCGGGTTTTGTCATCCGGATCGGTTTGCCATCCACCCTAATCGTATCGTTTATTGATGCACGATCACCTATGGTGGATATTTTTCCATTCACACTAACTCTTCCAGCTTGAATCCAACGTTCAGATTCTCGCCGTGAAGCGATACCGGCACTAGCCATTATTTTTTGTAGCTTATCTTCACTAATAATGTCTTTGTTTTCTGTTTCATTTTGCATAGGTATTTTATTCATTATTTAATAATATTGTTTTAGATTGAGTTATCTGATTCAGGTTTTGAATCTACATCACTTTCAATTACACTGATCCCATCTGTTTCTTCAACCGACAGTTCGCTTTCAACCACGGCTGATTCTTTTTCTATCTCTCGCTCTGGCAAGTTTTCTGTATTTTCTTCAGCAGCTAAAACATCTTTTGACTCTAAAGCGACTTCATCCTCTTCATGCACATCAGGATTTGGCAATTCCAGTTCAGGATGTATGTCTTCTAAATCTTTTATTTCTGATAATGTAGGTAAATCGTCTAAACCTTTCATATTGAAGTAATCTAAAAACTGTTTAGTGGTTGCATAAAGAGCCGGTCGTCCTGGCACATCTCTATGACCTACAATTCTGATCCATTCTCGTTCCATTAATGTTTTTACAATACTGCTTGAAACACCAACGCCTCGAACATCTTCTATTTCAGCCCTCGTTACAGGTTGTCTGTAAGCTATTAGAGCTAAAGTTTCTAGCGTTGCTCTTGAATATTTAGCCGGACGTTCTTCCCATAAGCGACTGAGCCACTCTGAGTAATATTGTCTCGCTTGGTAGCGATATCCACTTGCCACATCCGCTAACTCAATACCACGCCCTTCACATTCAATTTGTAATTGCTGAATCACTTCTTTAACTTTACTAGCGCTAACCTGCTCAATTTCTACGAACAATTTTAGCAATTGATCAATCGACATAGGTTTAGCAACAGACATTAAAGCGGCTTCAATAATTTGTTTTAATTTTGTATCTTCAATATTCATTTATTTTTTTCTTTATAAAATTGGTTTTAATTAATTCTTGCTCTAACGTGTATCGGAGCGAATGCTTCACTTTGTACCAGCTCAACTAATGACTCTTTTGTTAATTCCATAATCGCTAAAAATGTTACTACAATTCCCGCCTTACCTTCCTCAACATCAAACAATGAAACAAAATCAGTAAAATTATCTGCAGATAAAATCATCAATACCTTTGACATTTTTTCGCGAGTTGATAAAGCTTCTCTTTGAATTTGATGAGAAGTAAACATTTTTGCTCTTTGCATGACATCTTTTAAAGCCAACATCACTTCCAGCATATCAACTTGTGGTGTCGGTTTATTAATATGTAATTCTGGTGTTTGAACTTCCGCTTGAAATATATCTCGTCCCATTCTTGGTAATTCGTCAATATCCATTGCCGCTTTTTTAAATCGTTCGTATTCTTGTAAACGACGAATCAAATCTGCTTTAGGATCAACTTCATCTTCATCAAGTTTAGGTCTTGGTAATAAAACTCGGCTTTTAATTTCTGCAAGCATTGCCGCCATCACCAAATACTCGGCAGCCAACTCTAGATTTACACCTTTCATTAACTCAACGTATTCCATATATTGCTCGGTAATATGTGCAATGGGAATGTTAAGAATATCTAAATTTTGACGTTTAATTAAATATAAAAGTAAATCTAACGGCCCTTCAAAAGCTTCTAAAAAAACTTCTAACGCATCAGGTGGTATATACAAGTCTTTCGGTACATCGCTAACAGCTTCCCCTTCTATTAATGCAAAAGGCATCTCTCCTTGCGACTGTCCATCTTGCGACTTTTTACTTAGATATTCTTGAGTAACAGAATCCAAAGTTGGGCGATCGATCTGTTCTTGTAGCTCCAGCTCTTGTAGTTCCTGTTTTTGCAATTCGGTCACTAATGTTTCTTCTATTTTATCTTCTGACATCACAATTTCTCGCGCACCTATCGGTACGACAACCCCATAGCTTCACGTACATCCTGCATAGTTTCTTTGGCAATATCTCGAGCTTTATCCGAGCCTTCTGCAATGATATTTCTAACGAGCTCTGGATCCTCTTCATATTCTTTCGCGTTTTCCTTAAATTCTGCTGTTTCCTTTATCACACAATCAACTAATGGTTGCTTACATTCCAAACAACCAATTCCTGCAGTCGTACAGCCTTGCTTAACCCAACTTTTAACATCATCAGCGGAATAAACTTCATGTAATTGCCAAACAGGGCATTTATCTGGATCGCCAGGATCAGTTAATCGCACTCTAGCAGGATCAGTTTGCATGGTTCTAATTTTCTTTTCTACTTGCTCGGCAGATTCACGCATTTCAATCACATTATTATATGACTTAGACATTTTTTGTCCGTCAAGACCCGGCATTTTGGAAACTGGCGTTAACAAAGCTTGAGGCTCTGGTAAAATAATCTTTCCACCACCATCTAAATAACCAATTAGACGCTCTTTATCGCCTAAGGAAATACTCGAATGAGTTTCCACCATTGATTGAGCCTGAGCAAGCGCTTCTTCATTGCCTTCTTGAACGTAATCACGTCTTAGATTGTTATAAAGCTTTGCGTTCTTTTTGCCTAATTTTTTAATCGCAGATTCTGCTTTTTTCTCAAAACCAGGTTCACGCCCATAATAATGGTTGAAGCGTCTAGCTATTTCACGCGACATTTCTACATGTGGAACTTGATCTAGACCAACAGGAACGGCTCCAGCTTTATAAGCCAAGATATCGGCTGTTTGTAATAATGGATAACCAAGGAAACCATAGGTGCTTAAATCTTTATCTTGGAGTTTGTCTTGCTGTTCTTTGTAAGTTGGCGCTCGTTCTAACCAGCTTAAAGGTGTCAGCATTGACAGTAATAAATGTAATTCAGCATGTTCAGGTACTTTTGATTGTATAAACATGGTTGCCGATCCTGGATTAACACCTGCTGCCAACCAATCTATAACCATATCCCAAACAGACTCTTCAATAATTTGCGGGTTTTCATAGTGAGTTGTTAATACATGCCAATCGGCTACAAAGAAAAAACACTCATGCTCATGTTGTAATCTTACCCAGTTCTTTAAAACGCCATGATAATGGCCAAGATGGAGTTTCCCAGATGGGCGCATACCGGAAAGAACTCTTTGATTTTGTAGACTAATGGTACTCAATGTGTAATCCCAAATTAAACAGTCGCTAATTAACGATAATTATTAACTGTAATTATTTTTAAATCGAACCTAATATTATAATGCCTGCTATTCGCACATCCTACTATTATTTCAAATGGTGGATTATTTTGCTAAACTTGTGCTCAACTTTAGTTAAACCTGACAGCTACAAGCTGAGCTGAAACACATTATAAACATGAATCAATCTGCTACACAAGTAACACTTGCGTCGTTTCTGAAACGTCTATTTGCATGGGTATATGATTTGCTAGGCGCATTAGGGATCTTTATTTTAGCTTTAGTCATAGGTCAAATTTGTATCTATTTAACCTCATTACTAATAAATGAAGAATTCGAAAGTATTGACAAAGCTTATATAACGGATGTGATAAGAGGTGTTTATCTTTTTGCTTGTGTGCAATTTTATTATGTTTGGTGTTGGGTAAAAGGTGGTCAAACCGTTGGAATGAAAACTTGGCGATTGCAAGTATACAAAGCAAACGGTGATTTGCTCACTTATAAGGAAGCTTATTTACGCTCTTTTCTATCAATGGCTGGAGTTTCAACACTTTGGGCATTGATTGATAAAGATAATCGCGGACTACAGGATATTGCAGTTGGCTCTCTCGTCATCGAGTTACCAAAAGATTTTTATAAAAATCAAAAACCTCTCATTTAGCAATCTACAAACAACTAATAAAGCTAATTTAGATCTATGAAATTAAATATAAAACTTCTAGTTATTTTTTTCACATTGCTATCAAATGTGCTTTGTTCCACCTCAAGTGCTTTTGAATATTCAGAAGAAATGCAAGTTTGCCTTCTAGCACAAATTTCAAAAAATGAGCCTAACATTTCAGTTGAAGCAATAAAGAGAAAATGTGAGCTTGTTGTTGGAGTTGATTCCACTGATGACAATAATAAGTTATCTAAAATAGAAAAACGAATCGCAAGAGAAAAAGTAACTCGGAGTAACCCTAGCGTTATTACCCCACATAAACGCAGTTACTTTTTGCCTGTCACTTATATTAAAAATCCAAATGAGAAACCTTATGAACAATTTCCCGTAGATGGAAAATTAGATAACTTTGAAGCAAAGTTTCAAATTAGTTTTAAAGCACCCATTTTCACCCAAATATTCAATGAGTCAGATTCTATCTATATGGGATTTACGATTCAATCTTACTGGCAAATGTATAATTCAGAATCGTCCTCTCCATTTAGAGAAACCAACTATCAACCAGAAATTTTTTATACCATGATAGATGATAATGAATTTGAAGGTTGGTATAACCGTATTATCACTGTTGGATTTGAACATCAATCTAACGGCCATACGCAATTATTATCAAGAAGTTGGAATCGAATATATGCTCAATTTGTATTTGAAAAAGATGATTGGGTAGTAGCTTTTAGGCCTTGGTATCGAATACCAGAAAAAGATAAAACAGAACCAAATCAAGCCGATGGCGATGATAATCCAGACATCCATAAATTTATGGGCTATTTTGAACTTACCACCGTATATCAATGGGAATCTCAAACGCTAAGCACCTTGTTTCGCAATAATTTAAGCAGCGATAATAAATCGGCTATTCAAATTGATTGGTCATTTCCGATGGGACGACGATTTAAAGGTTATGTGCAATATTTTAATGGCTATGGTGAAAGTTTGATTGACTATGATCAACGTATTGAGCGGTTAGGGATAGGAATATTGTTGACTGATTTTTTCTGAAGAATCAGCCTAGCGTATTATTGACTTACTGAAACAATATTCGAGAAGTAAATAAAAATTGCTAAATTAGTGAGCATATTTTAATCTCTCTCGAATTTCATCCAACATTAAATTTGAACAAGCACCTAGCGAAACTCGAGCTTTAACACTATCCAAAGGTACTCTACTTTCTAACTCATCATAACTATTTGCAACCTGCTGATATGCTGTCCTAAATGGCACATTTTGTTGACTTAATTCAATTGCCAAATCGGTTGCATACATAGGTGCAGTGATTTTGCTTTCACAGGATTCTTTTATAAACTGTGTCCCTTCTATTAACGATGGAAACAAAGACAAAGTATCAATCGCCTTTTTCACCCCTCGTAATAATGCACCTTTGGTCAGCTGCAGATCTCTTTGGTATCCGGAAGGTAAAGAGAGTAATGATTGAAGTTCAATGGTTGCAGACTGAACTACCGCATAACTTGCTCTCATTAATTCAATTAAATCAGGATTAGTTTTATTCGGCATGATTGAACTGCCCGTCATCATTTCATTGGGTAGAGTTACGATTGAAAATTCTTGCGTGGTAAAAATTGATAGATCCCAACAATACCGCCTGATATCTAATAGGCAAAGTGACAGTGAATTAAGAACAGCTAACTCAAACTTCCCTCGACTATTTTGAGCATAAATAGGGTTAAGTTGAATTCGATTAAAACCTAATTCTGTGGTTGTCAGTTCTCTATCTAAAGGAAGGTTTACGCCATAACCTGCCGCAGTACCTAATGGATTACAGTCAATTAAATCCAAACAAGCATTTAAGGAAATCAAATTATCAACCATTGATTCCGCAAATCCAGCAAACCACATTCCAACCGATGAGGGAACGGCTTGTTGTAGATGCGTATAACCAGGCATTGATTGTTCTTTTCCTTGCTCTGCTTTATTTAAACAGGCTTCAGCACTTTCTTTACAAAGTTGAACCACTTGAGTGAGAGATTTTTTCAAATATAATCTTGTTGCTACTAAAATTTGATCATTTCTTGATCGTCCTGTGTGTACCTTTTTTCCTAATTCACCGAGCTTTTCAACTAACCAATATTCAATCGCAGAATGACAGTCTTCAAATCGGTTATCTAAAACAAACTCACCATTGTCGAACGCTTTAGACAGGCTAGTTAACTCATTCAATAACTCTTCACTTTCAACCTTAGTGAGCAATTCAATCGAAGCTAAACCTTTCACATGAGCTTTACTTGCCTGAATATCATATTGAATCAATTCACGGTCAAGAACGACATCCTCTCCCGCCATAAAGTTCATCATTTTTTCATTAATGGATGTAGTGATTTTTTGCCATAGTGGTTGTGTCATAATAATTTCTCTTTGCTCATTAAACTCTTTTGTAGAACAATTCTATGTTTTGTAATGCTTGGCTGGCTGCACCCTTTAATAAGTTATCTAAACAGCTAACTAGTGTCAGTTTTTTACCATCAACGCTTAAAGTAAAACCGCCAACGATACATTTTTCTGTATTGATAACTTGCTGAATATTGGGAATAGCGTCTTGATTATCGATCAATAAATCATTTTCATAGTAATCATCGAATAATTTTTTAATTTTAGCATGCGTCCATTTCCCTTTCAGCTCCACTTGAACAGTCATAGAGATCCCTCTAAAAAACTCAGCGACGTGAGGCGAAAAACTAATAGGAATTCCAAGATGATACGAAACTTCTTTTTCATGTAAATGTTCAATTAATCCATAGGGCAAAATATTGTCTTTTAAATTACGCGGATTGTTATTAGCCGAGGGTTTAGTTCCAGCACCACTAAAACCAGAGATCCCAAAACAATTGGCACGACCGACAATATGGTTAACCAAAGGTGCTAACGCTGCTTGCATCGCCGTAGCGTAACAGCCTGGATTACTTATTTTCATCAAGTTGTTTATTTTATTATCCGATTTAGAATATAATTCAGGAACTGAATATTGCCAAGTCTCATCAAATCGGTAGTCCGCGGATAAGTCGATAACTAATTGATGGTTTTGTTTTTTATCAATTTCCCCAAAAAATTTTCCCGCCAAACCATTTGGTAGAGCTAACACAATAATATTTGTTTCCCGATCCGCCACATCAACTTCTGATAAAGTTTCAATTTTTATTTTTTTATAATAATGTTCTTCATCCAGCTTTACAGATTCAAAATATACATCATCACAAAGAAATTCATTTAGTGTAAACCCCTTTAGTTTCCGTGAACTTACCCAATCAACTCTTATAGTAGGATGATTAGACAACAATCGAATTAACTCTCGCCCGACATAACCTCGAACACCAACAATTCCAAGAGATATTTTATTGTTCATAATCTTCTCCGTTCAATCAAGAAACTGTTGGTATTTTTTCTTTGGCTTGTTGTACACACTGTTCTATCATTTTGAAATCATCTAAACCGTACCAAAATATATTCCATTCGTCCGTTTTTATACAACCATCTGCATTTTTAAAATAGAAACCGTTGATTGTATTGTCCGGTCTTGCTCTCCAATGTAAATTAGGATGTTGCTCTCTAACTTTATCCCACAAAACCTTACCTAAACCCTCGCCTTTTGCAGCATCCGCGACTACAAACTTATCCAAATACGGAACGCCTCCTATATCAATAACCACTGCGGCCGCTCTGTAGCAGTAAGTGATATAAGCTCGTTGTATTTTTGTTTTTTCAAAATAATCTTCATCCAAAGTTTTATTAAAGCTTTCTTCAATGACTTCAGTTAACTTCTTTATTTTAATCGTTTCTAAATCATTGTGAGTCATAATTGACTCGCCTTTTCGAATCAATGTACCAGAACCTTTGTGAGTAAAAAGCTCTTTTGCCAAGTGAGAAGGATTAGTAACCGAAACAGAAGAAGTCGAAGGTAGTTGGCTTAAGATCTGAGCAACTTGTTGGATTTTTAGTTTCATTCCGCTATGTAGCCAATTCTCTTGCATCATTTTTGTATAATCAGTAATCAAGTTAACCGATGAAATAATATCGCCTTGCTCATTTAATAATCCACCCGTAGTGGTTAAAAATATAATTTTATAAGGCTTAATTGCGATTGATAATTCGTTAGTGGCAATATCGGCATTGATATTTAAAATCTGCCCACTTTCGGTTTCAGCAAGCGATGAAAGAATTGGCACTGCACCTGAGCTTATCGCTAGATTAATAGGCTCTAAATCAATATCGGTCACTTCACCAACAAATCCTAAATCACTTTTATCTGTTTGTTTTGCAATAAAAACACCAGAAGTGATCGACGAAGTTCTAACCCCCATTTCCTGTAGTCGATGAGCGAGCTTTAAGTTTTGCTCTATGAATGTTTTTTTAGCGACCTTTAATACCGCGGCGTTGGTTACTCTTTGTCCATCGATAAATTCTGATTTAATCCCCGCTTTTTCTAAATTGCGATTAAGTTGAGGTCCCGCACCATGAACAACAATTGGAAATAAACCAATCCTTTCTAAAAAAGCTAAAGAAGAGCAAAGGTTTTCTAGATCATTATCAAGAATACCTCCTCCAACTTTTATCACCGCAAACCGAGATAAACCAGCCTCAACAAAGCGACTCATATATTGGTTAAATTCTTTTGGGTTTGCCAAGTTAGAAAGTAGTTGTACGATAGTTTCTTTTACTGGAGTGGATTTATTATTTTCTAATTTCATATTTTATCTCGACAAATATTCTATGTAAGTCTTTTCAATTTTGTTTAACTGTTCAGTTTCTACCCATTCATTTGCAGTGTGCGCTTGTGCAATATCACCAGGGCCAAAAACAATTGCTGTCAACCCAGCTTGTGAAAATAAACTAGCTTCTGTCCAAAAACTTACCGCGTCACCTTTTTCAATGCCTAAGTTTTCCGCAAGTTCATAGGCTTTAGATATCGAAGTTTTAAATTCTTGATTTGCTGCAGGTAAACAAGAGCCAAAGAAACCTGTCTTGATTTCTATATCATTTTGACCATCATTTAATTTTTTTAAAGAACTAATGACAGTTTGAGAATCTTGCCCTGGTAAAGTCCTGAAACCAAATTCTAATTCGCAACTTGAAGCAATCATATTCGCTTTAACGCCACCATTAATAGTGCCAACATTAAAAGGCAACCCCGAAAGATTTTCAACCTGTTGTGTTTGCTCTGACACCCAATTTAATGCATGACTAATCCACTTCCCCGCTTTATGAATAGCATTATCATTAAATGCTCTAGCCTCAGAAGCATGCCCCGGAATTCCATCAAATAAAGCCGTCGCAGTTTGTATTCCTCGATGAGCAACAACGGCTTTCGCTAACGTAGGTTCTGCAACAACGACTTGTTGATACCCATGGTCGGTCGTTAAGAATTTCTTAATAGCTTGACTCGTTCCATACTCTTCATCGGAAGAAAAAAGCAATGCTACATCACCGCTAGTTTGATTAACCGCCGATAACATACAGGCCGAAGCACCTTTAATATCGCAAGCCCCTAAGCCGACAACTTTATCTTCTTGCTGCACAAGCTCATGAGGATTAGTATTCCATCCTTCAGCTATTGGGACAGTATCGATGTGGAAATTAAATAATAATCCTGGCTCACCTCTAACAGCTAACATACTCAAACAACCATCGCCTGCGTCAATAAAAGTAATTTCAAATTCCGTCAGATTTTCTGACAAATATTTAAATATATCGGAGTTTTGATCAATACGTCTAGGTGGATTTTGTGTATCAAAACTGACTAATTGATTCAAGTATTTATAGATATTAGAATCTGAAAAAGTCATTTTTGATTCTGCCCAGTAGCCATAACCGTTGATTTCCCAAATAACTTAATAAATCCAACCGCTTCATCAATTGTCCACGATGCTGATTGAGCGTACACGGCGCTTTTATCTTGTAATATATTTTCCGACTTAACTTCAACAGCCATTAAATGACCCGGTTTTAATTCCAACGTAACCGTACCACTGACTTTTTCTTGAGATGATTTTAAAAATGCTTCTAAATCATATTTTAGCGGTTCAAAGTAGAAACCTTCGTAAACAAGCTCTGTCCATTTTTTAGCAACGTTGGATTTAAATCTATTTTGAGCTTTGGTTAAAACAGCTTGTTCTAATGCGGTATGAGCCGCCTGTAATGCAACTAATGCAGGCGCTTCAAAGGCAATACGACCTTTTAGTCCGATGCTCGTATCGCCGGTATATAGTCCTCGTCCAATTGAATAGGAGCCGACTAGTTTATTCAATTCTTGCATAACTGACTCTCCTGTAAATTTGGCAGATAGCAGTTTTTCATTGAGTCCGATTAAACGGCCTTTCTCAAATTCAAATGATATCAAAGTGCTTTGTTTTGATGCGTCAACTTTAGCTTTGGTAATTAAATAACTCTCATCCGATGGTTGTTTCCATTCATCAATTTCAGAACCTGAAATGGTCGCACCCAATAAGTTTTCATTAACTGAATAAGCTGAAACTTTATCGGAAACCGTAAAACCTTTTTTTATTAGATATTTTTTTTCATAAGCTCTAACTTCATCAGTCATTTCTTGAATTTCTCTAATAGGTGAGATAATTTCATAATCACCTAAACAATGAACCGCAAGATCAAACCTTACTTGATCGTTTCCCATTCCAGTACAACCATGAGCAAATATCTTAGTTCCTATTTTTTCACATAACTCCAGACATTTTGCAACAATCAAATATCGATCAGAACAAAGCAAAGGATATTGATTTTGATACCAATAACCTCCCCAAATTAGAGGTGTAATCACATCCTCCCAAAGTTCAGAAGCAATACTTTCTTCAACATGTTCCGACGCGCCTAAAGATAAAGCTCTCTCTTTGATTCCAATTTTTCCCTCATCACTAACACCCCCCGAGTCTACAAAGATGGTTACCACTTCATACCCCTGATCTATCAAATAAGGAATACAAAAACTAGTATCAAGCCCACCCGAAAAAGCCAAAACTATTTTCTTATTTTCTTTACTTTTCATTTTAAAATTCCAAACTGTTAATTATGTTTACTATTTGTTTCTCTCTTTGCGAAGTGAGACTAAAATACTATTTTTCTATCAAACTATGCATCATAGCTTTTTGCACATGAAGTCTATTCTCTGCTTCATCAATCGCAAAACAATAATTAGCATCCATCACTTCGTCAGTCGCTTTAATATTTCTTCGTAATGGCAAGCAATGTGAAAATAATCCATTATTAGTTAAATTCATTTTGTCTTGATTAACTATAAAATGTTTATATTGATCTCGCATTGACTTCTCTTTTTTCCAATCTCCAAAAAAGGGTATAGCTCCCCAGCTTTTCGCATAAACAACTTCTGCACCGTCATAACCTTCATTTATATCGTGAGTCACTTTAAAACTGCCACCACTCTCTTCAGCTTGATGTTTTGCCAACTCCATATATCGTTTATCTAATAAATAGTTTTCATTAGGGCATAAAAGAGTCACATCCATACCAAATTTTGTAGAAATCAAAAGAGAAGAATTAGCGACAGCTGTGTTTAAAGGCTTTGGATGATAAGTCCAAGTCAGCAAATATTTTTTCTTTTGTGGTCGTCCAATCCTTTCTTGAATGGTCATCATATGGGCTAGTTCTTGACACGGATGAGTAATCGTTTCCATATTAATAATAGGTACTGTAGCGTATTTTTTAAAAGCTTTGATAATTTTGTCTTGTCGGTCATCATTCCAATTTTTAAACTTAGGGAATGCTCTTATTGCAATCATGTCACAATATCTAGAAAGTACTTGAGCGACTTCAATGATATGCTCTTCCGTATCGCCATTCATTGTTGAACCTAAATCAAACTCTATTGGCCATGCATTTTTTCCAGGTTCTAAAACAATCGCCGTACCGCCCATTTGCGATACACCAAGTTCAAAAGATGCTCTTGTACGCATGGATGGATTGAAAAATAGCAGAGCTACAGACTTTCCCTTTAAGGCTTGACTAGTTTCACCCTGCTTAAATTGATTTGCCAAATCGAGCATAAACTTCAACTCGGCTTGACTCCAATCGGTTGTATTAATGTAGTGTTTCATTTTACTCTACCTTTTTATAACCGCATCGGCATCCATGCCTCTGTGCGGAATACCGTCCATCCTTGACATAAAAAAACCCAGTGCTAAGACTGGGTTTTTAGATTCATATAATATTAAACTCTATATAAATTCACGCCCAGCAATAAAGCTACGACGGCGACGTATTACTAAGAGGCTACTGATTATTATGTGATTATTCATAATTAAGTCTTGCAGTTTTTTGATGATTTAATTTGAGCATGATAATAATTATTTGTCTAAGACTTTAGCTCCTATATAACTAGAAACTATACTTGTTATTTTGGTTCGTAACTCAGTACAAACACCAATAGATATAATTGATGTGACCTTATAATACGGGTGATCCTCTGACACCCAATAACCACTATTGTATGTCTTTAAAAACCTTCCTGAAGATGGAGAAAAAATAAAAATTCCCAAATACTTACTTTCATTGAAGAAGCATAGGTAAGTGCAAATATTATTATCTTCGCAGCGTTCTGTCTTATATTATGGGAATTACAAAAAAACCGACCTAATTAGGTTAGCTTTTTGTTTTTACAATTAAAATTCTGCAGTTTTTGGTGCTCTTGGGAAAGGAATAACATCTCTAATATTCTGCATACCTGTAGCGTAAATCACAGCACGTTCAAACCCCATTCCAAATCCAGAGTGAGGAACTGTTCCATAACGACGTAAATCGCGGTACCACCAATAATTTTCTTTTGGTAGTCCCATTTGCTCGATTCTGGCGTCAAGGATATCTAACCTTTCTTCACGTTGGCTGCCGCCAACTAATTCACCAATGCCGGGAGCCAAAATATCCATTGCAGCAACCGTTTTCTCATCGTCATTCATACGCATATAGAAAGCTTTGATGTCTTTTGGATAATTCATAAGAATAATAGGTTTTCCCACTTTTTCTTCTGCTAAGTAGCGTTCATGTTCGGATTGCAAATCAGTCCCCCAAGAAACAGGGTATTCAAATTTCTTATTACAATTTTGTAAAATATTAACGGCTTCGGTGTATTCCATGCGTTCAAAGTCATCATCAACAAGAGACTCTAATCGCTGTATTACAGTTTTATCAACTCTCTGGTTAAAGAATGCTAGATCATCTCCGCGCTCGTCCAAAACAGCCTTAAATATATACTTCATCATTGATTCTGCAACGTCAGCGTTCATCTTTAAATCTGCAAAAGCGATTTCGGGTTCAACCATCCAAAATTCTGCCAAATGGCGTGTTGTGTTTGAGTTTTCTGCTCTAAAGGTAGGGCCAAAGGTATAGACTTTTGACATGGCTAAGCAATAGGATTCTACATTTAGCTGACCGGATACAGTTAAGAAAGATTCTTTACCAAAAAAGTCTTGGTTATAATCAACTTCACCTTTATCGTTTAAAGGTAAGTTGTTTTGATCGAGAGTGCTAACGCGAAACATCTCGCCGGCACCTTCGCAATCACTGGCAGTAATTATAGGTGTGTGGATCCAGTTGAAGCCTTCGCCATGGAGATAACGGTGCACAGCTTGAGCCAAACAGTTTCTAACTCTAGTGACAGCGCCAATTGCATTGGTTCTAGGCCGTAAGTGAGCTACGGTTCTTAAATATTCCATTGTATGAGGTTTAGGCTGGATAGGATAGCTAGATGGATCATCAACTAAGCCGTAAACAATAACGTCGCTTGCATGGATTTCAAAGCTTTGTCCTTTACCTTGAGATTTGACTAGTTCACCTGTTATTTCTAATGAAGCGCCAGTTGTCGCTAGCAATATCTCAGATTGGTAATTTTCAAGATCAGCATTGGCAATAATTTGAATTGGGTCAAAACAGGAACCGTCATGTAAGTTGATAAATGAAAACCCGGCCTTAGAATCTTTACGTGTTCGGATCCACCCCTTAACTGTGACTATGTCACCTGCCGATGCCTTTCCTGATAATAGTTCTTTAATGGCGTGATAACCGCTCATTGAATACCTCTAGCTAAACTGTACTTTTGTTTGGATAGCGATTCTAACCTCCAATTTAATAGACTTCCAGCCTTAAAGATCGATTAATCCAACTATTTGGGCTATTTTATATTTCAAATATCTTTAGTATTTTGTAAATTTTTTGTACACCATTAGACAAAGGGATATTCTGTAGCTACCTTGTATAAAACTTAGCGTTGATTAATGTTAAAGTTAGTAACAAATAGCTCGTTATTTAATCTGTACATATCGATCACTTTGAGTATAATGACTCGATAATTCAATGGTGTATATGCTAAGTCGAATAGTAGCTTACTTTAATATCTCCATTATAGATATTAAAGTGGTAATTATATAAAAGACGATCGTTAAGCGTAAGGAAATTCTATGTACGAGTCATATTACAAGTTGTCAGGTAAGCCATTTCAACTAACCCCTGATCCTTTCTTTTTCTATGGTAGTAGTACTCATAAAAGAGCGCTTGCTTATTTAAAATATGGTTTATCTCAAGGTGAAGGTTTTATCGTCGTTACAGGCGATGTAGGAACTGGTAAAAGTACCTTAGTTAGAACCTTATTTGATTCGTTAGATGGCAAAGATGATGTCGTTGCTGCGGAATTGATTAATACTCAATTAGATTCAAAAGAAATTCTTAGAATGGTCGCGGCATCTTTTGGTTTAGCTCATAAAGATAACGAAAAAGCATCACTTATTAAAAATCTCGAAAACTACTTCACAGCACGTAGTCAAGAAGGCAAACGTTGTATGTTGGTAGTTGATGAAGCGCAAAACTTGCCTTTTGAAACCATAGAAGAACTAAGAATGCTTTCAAATATGGTCTACGATGGTCGCACCTTATTGCAAATTTTCCTTCTAGGACAATCTGAATTTAGAGAAAATTTACGCGCTCCAAATTTAGAGCAGGTTCGTCAGCGTGTAACAGCATCTTATCATTTGTCACATTTAGACGGTGAAGAAACACAATCCTATATTGAACATAGATTGAATAAAGTTGGTTGGGACAATGAACCTGCTTTTACGGCGGAAGCCTTTCAATTAATTTATGAATTTAGTGCTGGTGTGCCAAGAGTTATTAATAGTACGTGTGATCGATTATTACTGTATGGATTTTTGGAAGAAAAAAACCGTATTGACGGTGAGATTGTTAAACTTGTTACCGATGAAATAACGGATGAAAATGATGCCGGTAAAGATTCGGGACCGGTACAACAAACCACGATGATTAGATCAGAAGGTTTACCTGCAGACGCTACACCGATGGATGTTAGAATTCATACTTTAGAAAGAGAAATGGAAGATCTTAAACAACGATTTAGAAAAGAGCGTGATTTTATGAGAAAAATTGTTCAGATATCTTTGAATTTTGAAGATGATTAAAACTGGCTAAATTGAGTTAAAGCTTATATCAACAAAAAAGCCGTTCATTTTTAGCGGCTTTTTTGTTTCTATCAAACTATTAATCGGAATGGACTGGTTTATTGTCACTTTTTTCCGCTAACTTTTCCCAAGCACCAGTCTTAAAGCTCAATAGTAAAATTACTGTACCAATAGCAATGCTAATTAAACTTATTTGAATATAAAGAGACGGGATTTGTTCAACATTATTAGGATTATATCGACCAGCTAATAGGCCTGAGATGATACTTCCAATAGAATAGGTTAAAACAAATATTCCCATCATTTGTCCTGCAAACCTTTTTGGCGAAAGTTTGCTGATAGCACTTAAAGCTACAGGACTTAAACAAAGTTCACCTACGGTATGTATAAAATAGGTGGTGATTAACCAATAAGGTGCAACTTTTAGTCCTTGAGCCGCATATTGTGCTGCAAAAAACATCACTATGAATCCGCTAGCCATTATTATTAGACCTAATGCCGTTTTTAAACCGTAGGAAGGGCTAACCAATTTTTTCGCTAAGTTAATCCAAAGAGCTGCAAAAAATGGTGTGAGTGCAACAATAAAAATGGAATTTGCTGATTGAAACCACGCAGTTGGGATTTCAAATGTTCCTATCATTCTATCAGTATAATCACGAGCGAATAAATTCAGTGAAGAACCAGCTTGTTCAAAGCCAGACCAAAAGAATGCAGATGCTACACAAACTAATAATAATGCACCTAATCGTTTTTTCTCATCTGAGCTTAAATTGCCAAAGAAAAAAATGACGGCATAATAAACGAAAAAAACTAGAGTGAAAAGAACTGCGACGTACTTTGCCACAGCGATAACTTCTATGACTAATAACCCTGTCATTATTGCGTATGTGACACTGACTAAAATTGCGAAAAATGCACTTATAACTAGCCAAGTATTTTTTTTACCAGACTCGGAGAGAGGTAAAGCAGGTTCGTCACCAACCCCCTTCAGTTTATAAGTTGTTAATCGATATTGAATTAATCCTATTGCCATTCCAACCGCAGCTGCACCGAACGCCCAATGCCAACCAGCATTGTCCATTAAAAAGCCAGTTACAAAATTACCTATAATAGAACCAATATTGATCCCCATGTAATAAATGGCATATCCGCTATCCCTTCTTTGATCTTCAGGTGTGTAAAGTTGGCCGACCATAGCGCCAATGTTAGGTTTTAATAAACCGGTACCCATGATGACAAAAATTAGACCAATGAAAAATGCTTTTTCATCTGGAATAGTTAAAATAATATGACCAATCATAATGATTATACCGCCATACCAAATGGCTTTCTGACTGCCGAATAATCGATCTGCTAACCAGCCTCCAGGTAATCCCATAAAATACACACTACCTGTATATAGTCCATATATTGCGCCAGCGGTGGCAACAGTTAATCCCATTCCCCCTTCTTGCAAAGCAGCTGTCATAAATAAAACTAGTAGAGCTCGCATGCCGTAATAACTCATACGCTCCCACATTTCTGTGTAAAATAGTGTGGTTAACCCACCAGGTTGCCCAAAAAAATCTTTTATATCAGGTTTATTCATAACGTATCCTATCTTGTTTTAATGTTTAGTAGTAAGCGGTCAGATTGTTTTTATCCGTCTTTTATAACCTTTTAGTCTAGCTAAAACAAGTGAAGATTGTGTGAACAGAGTAATTTATTATTATGTAGTAGGTTGTTTGTTAACGTAATAAAGCTTTAACAATTGAGCTATAAAGCCTTTTAAAGGATAATATGCATACATCACAAATTGAAAGTAACATTAACAATATGAGTTTTTTAGCTTGCCGTATTTATAAAGACAATGAAATGGTTGTTCATAAATTAGAGCAACTAGAACTTGAGCAGTTAAGTGAGGGCGATGTTCTCATTAAAGTCCACTACTCTGGGGTTAATTATAAAGATGCACTAGCTGCAACGGGTAAAGGCGCCATATTGAAATATTTTCCATTAAATGGTGGAATTGATCTCGCCGGTGTTGTTGAATCAAGTGAAGATATACGCTTTAAAGCTGGAGATGAAGTTTTAGTTAATGGTTGTGGGCTCGGTGAAAATCATGATGGTGGATTGTCTCAATATGCTAGAGTTCCTGCTGATTGGGTGATACCGCTGCCTAATGGTTTGGATTTAAAAGAGAGTATGATTTTAGGAACTGCAGGGTTTACTGCGGCATTAGCGATTTATCGCATGTTAATTAATGACCAAACACCTGATAAAGGATCTATTGTGGTCACTGGAGCGAGCGGGGGAGTGGGCAGTAATGCCGTTAGCATATTATCAAGGCTCGGATTTGAAACTATCGCACTAAGTGGTCGAAGCGAACATTACACTTTTATAAAATCTCTAGGAGCCACACAAGTCTGCTCTGCTGAGTCTTTAAAGCTTAGTGACAGACCATTAGATAAAGCGCGATTTGGAGGAGTCATTGATAATGTAGGAGGGCAATCTTTAAGTCAATTAATTGCTCATACTCAACTTTGGGGAAACATTGCTAGTATTGGGTTAGCTGATACGCATAAATACAGTTCAACAGTTTTTCCATTTATTCTAAGAGGTGTCAGTATTTTAGGGGTTAGTTCAACTAACTGCCCAATGCCCTTAAGGCGGCAGATTTGGAAAAGGTTAGGGGCTGATCTTAAACCAAACGCATTAGAAAATATTTTAACTGAAGAAGTTAAATTGAAAGATGTATCAGTTATATTTAATGATTTACTCAATCGCAAAAAACATGGGCGAATTGTCGTTAATTGTCTCAATTAATAAGTTTTATAGCGAAATTATCAAGAGAAAGAAAAATGAAAAATCAGCTAGCTAAAGTCGTAGACAAATTAAATAAAAGGCCAGCATGGATACGATATCGATTATTATCATTCGTATTGGGTAAAACCGTTAAGTTTGTCGGTACTGCCGGTGTAAAATGTCTAGAATTATCAGCCAAGCGATCTATTTTTATAATTAAAAATAAATCAAAGGTCAGAAATCATATTGGAACTTTACATGCTGCAGCATCAATGCTTGTTGCAGAAACAGCTACTGGCATGGCTCTAGGTATGCATATCCCAGATAATAAAATACCAGTATTAAAGAATGTTTCGATTGACTATGTTAAACGCTCAACTGGCGCGTTAAGAGCTGAAGCATCTTTAACTGATAAGCAGATCACGTTATTACATTCTCAAGATAAAGGCTCGTTTATAGTGAAGTGTGAAGTGACTGATGAGGCTAATGTTGAACCTATTATTACAAAACTAGATTGGGCTTGGACTTTAAAAAGACGGTAATAATTTGTTTATTCTTTATTTAATAGATACGAAAAAATGAATGTTTACCTTACCTCACTTGGTTGTAGGCTTAACGAAGCCGAACTACAAACATGGGCAAATGATTTTTCACAGTTTGGTATATCGATTACGCGTAGTCAAGCAGAGGCAACGTTAATCGTTATTAATACTTGTGCAGTCACTGGAGAAGCCGCGAGAAAATCTCGTCAAACGATCCGCCGTTTTCATCGTAATAATCCTACAGCAAAAATAATAGTTACCGGATGTTATGCTTCATTAGAAAAAGAAGAAGCGCAGGCTCTATTAGGTGTTGACTTAGTTGTTTCCAATGGTGATAAAAATCAATTAGCAGAAAAAGCAAAGAGTTTGTTAGATGTTGGTGATATGCCTTATGCAGCAAGTGAACCAGGCTCATCCGTATTATTTATAAGAAACAAAGAACGAGCATTTATTAAGGTACAAGATGGATGTCGATATCGGTGTACTTATTGTATTGTAACAATTGCTAGAGGTGAAGAAGTATCAAGAACGATAGAAGATATTTTGGATGAAATAAATTGTTTGTCAAAAGACGGCATTCAAGAAATCGTTCTTACCGGTGTTCATGTAGGTGGTTATGGTAGTGATATTGATTTAAGCCTTTACCAGCTGGTGGTTGCAATACTAAATAAAACAAAGATACCAAGAATTCGTTTTGCGTCAGTTGAGCCATGGGATCTTCCTGATAACTTCTTTGAACTTTTTAGAAATAAAAGATTAATGCCACATATGCATTTACCAATACAAAGTGGTAGCAATAAAATTTTAAAAAAAATGTCCAGACGTTGTAAGTCTGAAATATTTTTAGTATTAGTTAAAAATGCACAAAAAACCATCCCAGATTTCAATTTTACCACTGATATCATTGTTGGTTTTCCTGATGAGTCGGAAGACGATTTTTTACAATCCTTAGAAATGATTAAACAAGCTAACTTTGGACATGTACATATCTTTTCCTACTCTAAACGGGAAGGTACTAAAGCATCAAAATTACTCAATCAAATTGACACTGGAACAAAGAAATCAAGAAGCAAGAAAATGCATATTGTGGCAAATAAAATTAAAAAACAACAGCTACAAAAAACAATAGGAGCGGAGTACGATATTCTTTGGGAGGGTAAGGGTAAAAAAATGGTTAATGGTTATTACCGATATTGCGGGTATACACCAAATTATCATAAAGTCACTATGGAGTTGCCAAAAAATTACTTGATAAACAATCAAATTTTCACGTGTAAAGTTATTGGTGTTGATGATAACTATTTACTTAAAGTTATTTCTTCTATAACCTTGGATCAAAAATTGATCCATAAAGAAATTGAATTAGTCGATATAAATCAGATTGACTAGGTGGCCAATATTTGAATGACGACTAGTTTTTCAAATAGGTCAAGATAAATATTTATTTGAGAGGTCTTTTACCATTTTCATTTCATCACAAAATAGTGTGGTCATTTTTTCTAACTTTCGACTGATGCCATTATTTTTCATTTCAGATTCTAAATCAAATGCCAATTGTTTTAAAATCGGCACACCACAATAAGCCGTTGCACCATGAATTTTATGAACTTCTGAAATGAGTTTATTCTGGTCATTCATCTGCAAATAATGAGTTATATTTTTTTCAGACTCTTCAAAGCTTTGAACAAGCATTGTTAACATTTGCTTTGCTAAGTCTTCTTTTTGATTAGCATTCTTTAGACTTAATTCCCAATCGATTGTAATAAGGTTTTTTCCATCAGCATTGCTACTATTTTCGGTTATTTTTTTCTTTGTTTTATAAATAACTCTACTTTTAGTCCATTTTTGAATATTTTTACGTAGTTCATTTTGAGCAATCGGTTTGGTTAAAAAATCATCCATACCACTTTGAATAATACGATCTTTCTCTCCCTTAATTGCGTGAGCTGTTAAGGCTATAATTGGTAGTTTCAAATTATGTTGGTTTATTTTTCTAATCTCTTCTGTTGCAGCAATACCATCCATTTCAGGCATTTGAATATCCATAAAAATGAGGTCGTAGTTATGAATGGAAGCTTTGTGAACCGCTTTTTTACCACCATCAACAAAATCTGCTTGTAAATCAAAGTCGTCAACAAATGCTTGAATTAATCTTAAATTAGCATCGTTATCATCAACACACAAAATGCGTAAGTCTTTTTTGGGGAGATTAGTTCTTTTATCTTTCTGAGATAAACCTAAATTAACCGGATCATGGTTAAGCCAGTTAGATAAAGTTTGATACGTTGAGTGACTTGATAATGGTTTCGAAATATATTTATCAAACCCTGCTTTAACATGTTCACTAATGATGTGTTCATCATTTGAGTTAATTAATACAATAAATTGGCTCTCCAAACTATCTGCTATTTTTTTGAGGTTTATTAATGATTGATTGTTTGGTGGGTAACCACCAATAATTATTAGGGGTAAATCTTTATCTAGGTGTTTGGATTTGATCATAATATCTTTCAAGTCACTAATGCTATTAGTTGTTTCAACTTGAGTTCCTAGTTGGCTGAGTAAATATTTAGTTGCTAGTTGAGAGAGATTATTTGCATCATGGAGTAGAATTTTTTTACCAGGAAATCCTAGTTTTGGTACCGGTTCAGCATCCAAATCTTTTGCGAGATCGAGAGTAAACCAAAAGGTGGAGCCAATTTTTTCTTGGCTATCAAGCCCAATTTTACCGTTCATTGATTCTATCAATTTTTTTGAAATAACTAAACCTAAACCGGTACCACCAAAACGTCTTGTGGTTGTTGTATCAGCTTGAGTAAATGCTTGGAATAATACCTTTTGTTGTTCTTTACTTAAACCAATGCCGGTGTCCGTTATATTAAATTTTAATCGAACGCGGCTGGTCGTTTCATCTTCAAGCATTACTCGAACTTGGACGGTACCTTTCTCTGTGAATTTGATTGCATTATTACAGAGGTTGGTTAAAATTTGTGAAATACGACCGGTGTCCCCTAGCAAATTTTCAGGAACATCTTGATAAACAATCCCTATTATTTCCAATTGTTTTGCCTGAGCCGTTGGCGCTAAAAGTGTTAGAGTTTTATCGATGCAGTCAGTTAGGTTAAGTGAACATTGCTCCATGTCCATTTTACCAGCTTCGATTTTTGAAAAATCTAAAATATCATCAATTATTTTCAACAATGAAGCCGACGAATTGTTGATGGTTTCTAAATGTTTTTTTTGTTTTTCGGTTAATTCTGTCTTTAATAATAACTTTGTAAAACCAATAACACCGTTCATTGGTGTTCTAATTTCATGACTCATATTAGCTAAAAACTCAGACTTAACTCGGTTAGATTCAACAGCCCCTTTTCGCGCTATATTCAATTCAACATTTTGTTCTTCGAGTGCTGTGTTAGTTGAATTAATATCTGCAGTGGCTTGTTCAATGGCAACTTGCATTTCTTCTCTGGCCGCAAATAGCGAATCGCTCATACTATTAAAACCATTGACAAGTGTTTGCAATTCGCCGCTAGTATTTGATTGGATTTGAACGTTAAGTTGACCTTCTTTAATCCGTTTTACAGCATTGGCTAATAGAATAATTGGAGTGGTAATATTTCTAGCCATATTTTGAGCTAGAATTGCTCCAAAAATTAAACCTAAAATTAATATAATCGTAGCCGTAATAATAGTTTGATACTGTCTTAAACTTATATTCTGGTGAGTGAAATAAACAGCAATGTATCCAATTGGAATTAACGACTGATGATTTGTTACTAAGTCTTCTAATCTATCTCTTTGATTTAGGTTTTGTTGGCTAAAAATTGGAGTTTGAATTAGTAGACCATTTTCTATTTCTTGAGTTCCGGTTTGAGACAAAATACCTCTACTCATTTCAGAAAGTTTTAATAATAATTCGCTAGTACCTGAACGAGCCAATAAAATATTTTGTTTATTGTAAATGGCTATCGCAAGTATATCTTGATCGCCATCTCTAGCTGATGAGACAAGTTTGGTGAGTGTTTGACTATTTGCAGATAAAACAGCAAACTCTGAGGTTTGAGCGAGATACTTCGCGATTGTCAAGCCTCTAACCTCTAAGTTTTTATTAAGATCCTGAATACGAGTTGTGACAAAGTATGCACCCATAATAATCGCGACTAAAGTAGTAGGTACGATTGCTAACAATATGACTCTTGCTCTAATGCCCCATTCATTCATAGTAAGTACACTTTATTATTTTTTCTTAAGTTGGTTAATTTTTTGACTAATGGAAATTTCTAATTGTTTTTCATTAAGATTGTTGAAATTAAAATTTTGTGCAATTTGTTGATTAATAAGAACTGAAAATTTTTCTAGGTAATGTGGTTTTTTGTATATTCCATCATTAAAAAAATGAGCAATAATTTCACTTGATGCGATTGCTAATTCATCATGACTCGAATAAATACTGGCTAAAGCACCAATACTTCCATGAAGTTGTCGATTACCAATCATTGGAATATTGAGATGAAAACTATCAGGTAAGAGTAACTCAATATTTCGGCGTTTAAACTGTTGTGGGTTATCCAAAAGTACTAAAAAACCTAACTGAGGTGTCATTTTATTAAAGTAGGCAACTGGAGAATCTTGATTTTCTAAAATTTGATAATTAATGACATATTGCTCATCTTTTATTTGTTTCTTGTAATCCTTTAGATGGTATCTAGATAAGCGTCCGAGTAACAAATAGATGTTTCTGTATTTAGGCTGGATCGCTTTCGCTAAAGCTAACTGATTGGATAAAGGCTGTTCACGATAGATCCCTGATAATTGAATACCTAAGTTATTATATATCTTCCGCATTCTATCAAGTGTTATTCTTGGTGTTTGAAGAGCAAATATAGGTATATCACTTCGAGAAGCCAATATTTTTAATAACGCTGTTTTTCCGATCGTAATAGCAAAATCATTGTTTAATGCTAAATAATCATCAATTTCAAATGGTAGTTTTGTTGCTAAATTATAAATATTAATATGCAAATTTGGATGATTATTTGACAAGTTCTGCTTTAACTTGATAGATAGCCCCTCAAAACTCTCTATTTCATTACTATAAGATTCATCGGCTAAATAATAGATACCTACTTTTTTAGTTGTTTTGGGTAATTTATGGATACTGTTTGCGTTTACTTGGTGGATGAACAAGTAAGCGAATAAAAGTGATGAGAGTATAAAATACTGGAACTTTGACAAGGTGCGTTGCATAACTTAGATAGTAAGTCCCTGAGCTTTATATTATTTGGTATATAACGATATTTTTAGTATATCCCTATAGTGCCATAAAGAAAGATAATAGTGTAAAATTGCAACGAATTTTTATTAAGAGTATTTTTTGTAGATGGCAAAACATAGGAATAGCCGTGGTCGTTCGCGTAAAGCGAAACCATTACCAACTGAGCCAGTAAATCTCACCATCCTTTCCCTTTCACATGAGGGACGGGGTGTTGGTAAAAGTGATGGTAAGACTATTTTTGTAGATGGAGCACTCAAAGATGAAAAAGTCACAGCAAAAATAACCTTTCAAAGAGGAAAGTTTGATGAAGCTCGTGTTTTAGAGGTAGAAAATCCCCATCCCGATCGAGTGATGCCGCCATGTCGATATTATGAGAGTTGTGGTGGTTGTAGTATGCAACATCTATCAAACAGTGCACAAATTTTGCACAAACAATCAATATTAGAAGAGCAGTTACAGCATTTTGCTTCCACAAAACCAAAAGAATGGCTACAACCTCTGCAAGCTGATTTAACGGGCTATAGAAGAAAAGCTCGGTTAGGTGTTCGATATGTTCCCAAAAAAGAAAGAACGCTTATTGGTTTTAGAGAAAAATACTCTAATTTTTTAGCCGATATAGAGAGTTGTATCATTCTTGACAAACGAGTCGAGGCGATCTTAATGCCAATGAGCGAGCTAATTGATAATATGGACACTCGACAATTCATACCGCAAATAGAAATCACTTGTGGAGACGATTCGGTTGCAATTATTGTGAGGCATTTACAACCATTAACTGAAAAAGATCGAGGTTTATGGCTTTCTTTTGCGCAACGTCAAAATATTATTGTTTATCTACAATCTAAAGGGCCAAAAACGGTTGCTAGACTCTGGCCAACCGAAGATCAAGATGCTGTTTTAAGTTATAAATTGCCTGATTTTGATCTCGAACTATTAATGGAACCGCTTGATTTTTCTCAAGTCAATGCGAGTATTAATCGAAAAATGATCCCTCTTGCCATCGAATTACTTGATCTCAACAAAGAAGATGAAGTTCTCGATCTTTTTTGCGGTTTAGGAAACTTTACATTACCAATGGCAAAAATGGTTAAACGAGCCGTTGGCGTTGAAGGTGTGAATGAAATGGTTGAGCGAGCAACAATTAATGCTAATCATAATGATCTGACAAATGTTGAATTTTATCAGGCTGATTTAGCGGGTGATTTAACTGGGCAGCCATGGATATCATCCAATTTCAATAAAATATTAATCGATCCCGCTAGAAGTGGGGCAATGGAAGTGATTGCCAATATTGTTAAATTTTCACCGGAGAGAATTGTGTATGTTTCTTGTAATCCAGCAACATTGGCAAGAGATACTGGTGAGTTGGTTAAGTCAGGTTACGAATTGATTAAAGCGGGTGTTATGGATATGTTCCCTCACACTAGTCATGTGGAGTCGATAGCGCTTTTTATAAAGAAAAAATAGACATTAAATTAATTTTACCTATAGGACTTGCGGTTAGATAAATATGGTTCAAATTACAAAGTTAAAACCACCACAGAGTTTTTTTGAAGATAACTGTATCGACTGGTGTGTACAAGCTTTTTCACAAGCTGAAAAATTTGATCAGATTCAATTTGAGCAGTTAATTTCTCTTTTAAAGAAAAATATTAACCTAAACGACAAGTATTTAGAGAAACTAAGCAATACAGCTTTTGAGCAAGCGATACTTTTAGTGCAACTCAATGTTGATGCTGAAACCCTGATTGCATCCATGATCTATCCTTTTGTTAATTCAATGAATATTGATCTAAAAGATGTCGGTGAATATCTTTCTCTTACCATTCAACAACGTGTCAAAGGTGTCATTTTATTAGATGGGATGCGTGGGTTACAGTCTGAACATTCAAAGAATAATGATGGATTACAAGTTGAAAATTTGAGAAAAATGTTGCTAGTAATGGTGGACGATGTGATGGTCGTGTTAATTAAATTAGCTGAGCGTCTAGTTAATTTAAGATTTGTCAAAAATGATGAGGCTGATCGACAATCCTGTGCGAAAGAAATAAACGAAGTTTATGCACCACTAGCTAACCGATTAGGTGTTGGTCAGTTAAAGTGGGAAATGGAGGATCTCTCTTTTCGATATTTACATCCTAAAGAATATAAAAGCATCGCTAAGCATCTTTCCGAAAAACGGCTAGCCAGAGAAGTCTATGTGAATCAAATTTTAGCCACTATTGATGAAAAATTGATAGCCATTGGTATAAAAAGTGAATTGATGGGGCGAGCAAAACACATTTATAGTATTTGGAAGAAAATGCAACGTAAGAAAGTTGGCTTTGAAGAAATTTATGATGTTCGAGCCGTTAGAGTTTTAGTTCCTAAAGTGCAGGATTGTTATTCTGTATTGGGAATTGTTCATGGTGAATGGAAACATATCCCTAAAGAGTTTGATGACTATATCGCTACTCCAAAAGAGAACGGATACCGTTCACTACATACAGCCGTTGTGGGGCCAGAAGGCAAAACGCTTGAAATTCAAATTCGTACCTATGAGATGCATCAAGAATCTGAGCTGGGAGTCGCAGCGCATTGGCAATATAAAGAAGGTGATTCTAGTAGAACTGCGGGTTACGATGCGAAAATTGCCTGGTTACGACAAATACTTGAATGGCAAGATGAGATGGCAGACTCTACAGAACTAGCTGCCGATTTTAAAAACCAAATTTTTGAAGAGCGGGTATACGTTTTTACGCCACTAGGCAAACTGATTGATTTACCTCATGGCTCTACTGCGGTTGATTTTGCCTATCGAGTCCATACTGATGTAGGGCATCGATGTCGAGGTGCTAAAGCGAATGGTCGAATTATTCCATTGACTGAAGCTCTAGAAACAGGTCAACGAATTGAAGTTTTAACCAGTAAAATGAGTAATCCAAGTCGAGATTGGTTGAGTGAGCACACTGGATACATTAAGTCTCAACAAGCAAGAAGTAAAGTACATCAATGGTTTAAACATCAAGACAAAGAAAAAAATATTGACGCGGGTAAAACTCTGTTAGAAAACGAGATAAAGAAGAATGGTTTAGAAAAAGAACTAACAAAACTTGAATTTTTAAAGATTGTTAAGCATTTTAATTTTAATAGCAAAGATGAGTTATACGCGAGTATTGGTTCCGGTGATAAAGGTATTCATCAGGTGATTAACTCGGTTCGAAACAATCTTTCAGAGAAATTAATTGTTGATAGAAATACAGTCCTTAATCGCAAACCAAAATTAGTTAAACGATCTGCATCCAGTGATATTTTAGTCGAAGGTGTCGGTAATCTTTTAACTCGTATGGGCTCTTGTTGTAAACCAGTGCCAGGTGATGAGATTTGTGGTTATGTTACTTTGGGGCGGGGAATTATGATTCATCGCTGTGATTGTCGTTATCTTTTGGCATCAAAAAAACGCTCACCCGAAAAAATATTACAAGTTTCTTGGACAAACCAAGTTAACAAAAGTTATTTAATTGACCTTATTATTATGGCTTATGACCGTAAAGGTTTATTAAGTGATGTTACTGCACTACTTTCTCAGGAAAAAATTAGTGTCACGTCTCTGAATACAAAGGTAAGTCAAAAGAAACTAGAGGTTAAAATTGATATTCAAGTCCAAGTCAATAATTTGGAAGTTGTTTCAAGAGTCATTACTTTGCTTGAACAATTGAATAATATTATCGAAGTTAACCGAAGTAGAGTTTAGTCAACCAAACCAAACCTAGGAGAGATTTTCAATGACGAATAGCTCAATCAATAATATCGAAAAACTAGTTGAGATAATGACTCAATTACGAACGCCTGATAAAGGATGCCTATGGGATCTTGCACAAGATTATGACTCTATCCTGCCTTATACTATCGAAGAAGTTTATGAAGTTGCCGATGCGATTGAACGTAAAGATTTTGATGATTTGAAAGGTGAGCTTGGGGATTTACTTTTTCAAATTGTATTTTATTCTCAATTGGCAAAAGAAGAAGGTCGTTTTGTATTCAATGACGTTGTTGAAAGTATTTGTAATAAGTTAATTACTCGTCACCCTCACGTTTTTGATGAACATTTTGACGGCCCCTTAGATGATGTGGATTCGGTTTTAAAGCGTTGGGAAGATCATAAGCAAGTAGAAAGGGTGGCTAAATCAAAGAATAAAAAATCGAGTTTGTTAGATGATATTCCTAAAGTTTTACCAGAACTCAAACGAGCTCAAAAAATTCAAACAAGAGTTGCTAAACAAGGCTTTGATTGGACAGATGTGTCATTTGTTTGGGATAAATTTACTGAAGAATCAGAAGAAATTAAACAAGCGGTAAAAGAACAGAGTCAGGAGAAAATAGAAGATGAAATAGGCGACTTATTTTTTGTTTGCGTTAATTTAGCTAGACATTATCAATTAGATGCAGAGCAAGCACTACGCAAAGCGAACCAAAAATTTGAAAAACGCTTTAGAAAAGTAGAAGAACTGGCCAATGGCGCTATTTCAAATTTTACTCTTAACGAACTTGATGATTTATGGAATGAAGCAAAAGAGTTAACTAAAGGCGAAAACACATCAAACGGTCGCTAAAAGACGATATCATGCTAACTTAGAACAAATAGTTAGTAGTCATGCTCTAATCCTTTTTGTTAAGATGAGTTACTTCACTCTTGAAGGCGTAATTTACACTTGTTTTAAATCTCTAATCTAAGGATATTGATGAACTCATCCGAACAATCAATTAAGCAAACTAATAATACTCTTTATAATCATAATCAAGCTAAAGACAATTGCGGGTTTGGTTTAATTACACAGCTTGATGGTATACAAACTCATCAGTTAATTCAAACTTCTATTATTGCACTTACTCGCATGACTCATCGTGGTGCTATTTCCTCCGACGGTGTTACCGGTGATGGTTGTGGCATACAAATTCAGTTATCAGATGAGTTTTTTCAAAGTACCGCTACGGAATTAGGCTTTAATATTGGATCGCGGTATGCCATAGGACAGATATTTTTAAGTTCAAATAAAACTAAACGAGATTTTGCTAAAAAAATATTAGAAGAGGAAATACAAAAAGAAACTTTAACGATTGCGGGTTGGAGAAATGTACCAATTGATCAATCAGTTTGCGGTAAAATGGCCAAAGAAAGCCAACCCAATATTCAACAATTATTTATTCGCGCACCAGAAGGATGGAGTAAACATGATTTAGAACGACGGCTTTTTATTGCTAGACGTCGAGCGGCAGATTTAATTAAAAATGATGAAGATTATTATGTTGTTTCACTTTCTTGTCTAGTGATCGTATACAAAGGATTGGTGATGCCAAAATTCCTTTCTAAATTTTATAAAGATTTATCAAATAAAAAAATGCAGAGTGCGATCTGCTTATTTCATCAAAGGTTTTCGACTAACACAGCACCATTATGGAAGTATGCTCAGCCATTTCGTTTTCTCGCTCACAATGGAGAAATTAATACGATAAATGCTAACCGAGATTGGTCAATTGCGCGACAGAGTAAACTCTATTCACCCTTGTTACCTGACTTGCCAAATTTAAGTCACCTAGTTAATCAAAATGGATCAGATTCTTCGTCGCTAGACAATATGCTAGAAGTCTTGCTTGCGGGAGGGATGGATATTTTTAGAGCTTTAAGGTTATTAATTCCGCCGGCTTGGTCAAAGCGAAAAAATATGGATGCTGATTTAAGAGCTTTCCATGAATTTAATTCAATGCATATGGAACCTTGGGATGGACCTGCGGGAATTGTCATGAGCAATGGAACTCAAATTGCTTGTACTCTCGATCGTAATGGATTAAGACCAGCAAGGTATGTGATTACAAAAGATCGAATATTAACTGTTGCATCTGAAATTGGCGTTTGGGATTATGATGAAGCGGATGTTATAGAAAAAGATCGCGTTGGTCCAGGTGAAATGTTAGCTGCTGATATTAGCACGGGACAAGTTTGGCGTACCAACAAAATTGATGATCATTTGAAAAATAGATATCCTTATTTAGAGTGGCTTAGAGAAAACACAATCAAATTAAAAAGTAATACCTTAGTCGAAGAGCGAGCTGCCCAACAATTTATTGAGGAAAAACTGTCCCAATTACCTATTTTTGAAAAAATGTTTAATGTCAGTATTGAAGAAAAAGAACAAGTTATTCGAGTTTTAGCAAATGATAGTCAGGAAGCGACAAGTTCAATGGGAGATGATACGCCCATTGCCGTCTTATCTAGAAAGCAGCGAAATTTATTTGATTACTTTAGACAGCAATTTGCACAAGTAACTAACCCACCAATTGATCCACTGCGCGAAACATCAGTAATGTCATTAGAGACTTGTTTTGGTCGCGAACATAATGTTTTTCAGGAAGCTAATGGTTTAGCGCACCGCGTTATTGTAAAAGAACCTGTTATTAATTTTGCAAAATATTTGCAATTAAAAAAACTTAATCAACAACATTATCAGTTTCAAACTTTATCAATGAGTTATCCAGTGACGGGGTCTTTGGAAAGTGCGCTCAACAAGCTTTGTGATAAAGCTGTTGAGTTAGTAAAAGGTGGCTGTGTAATTTTGCATTTAACTGATCGTATATTTGGCAAAGAAACACTACCAATTCAATCTGCTCTTGCAACTGGTGCTATTCATCAAGCATTAATTAAAAATGGACTAAGGTGTGATACAAATATTCTTGTGGAAACAGGAACAACCAGAGATCCACACCACTTTGCTGTTTTGTTAGGTGTTGGTGCGACGGCTATTTATCCCTATCTTTCTATGCAACTGATTAATCAAATGTATGAACAAGATTTATTGGAAACCGACTTACTTTCCGCAAGAAAAAATTATTTGAAAGGGATCAACAAAGGTCTTTTAAAGATTATGTCAAAAATGGGTATTTCTACAATAGCCAGTTATCGAAGTGCTCAATTGTTTGAAGCGGTTGGAATTGACAAAAGTATTTGTGATAAATGTTTTCCGGCAGTTAATTCTCGAATTTCTGGTGCAACATTTGAAGATCTTGAACGAGATGCAAAACATTTAGCACTTAATGCCTGGAGGACTAATGTTTCAACTATTAGACATGGACAATTAAAATATGTACATGGTGGAGAATATCATTGTTATAACCCTGATGTGGTAACACTTTTACAGGCCGCTATTAAGAGTGGTGAGTACTCTGATTATCAAAAATATGCTGACGTAGTCAATAACCGCAACATTGCAACCATTCGAGATATGTTTGCACTTAAAATCAATCAACAAGGATCGCAAACAAGTACAAAAAATGAAAGTGATAATAAACTCGATAGTTTACAATCAATTTTAAAACGATTTGATTCTGCAGGCATGTCAATTGGTGCTTTAAGTCCGGAAGCTCATCAATCATTTGCGGTTGCTATGAACAGTATTGGTGGTCGTTCTAATAGTGGCGAAGGCGGGGAAGATCCAAAACGATTCAACAGTATAAGTAATTCTAAAATAAAGCAAATTGCTTCTGGTCGATTTGGTGTCAATGCTCAATATTTGGCTAGTGCTGAAGTCCTACAGATTAAAGTTGCACAGGGAGCAAAACCAGGAGAGGGCGGACAATTACCCGGCGCCAAAGTAACATTAGAGATTGCCGAGTTAAGAAATGCAACACCAGGTGTTACTTTAATATCTCCTCCTCCGCATCATGATATTTATTCCATTGAAGATCTTGCACAATTAATATTTGATTTAAAACAAGTTAATCCTCGCGCATTAATTTCCGTTAAGTTAGTTTCAGGCCCTGGTGTTGGAACTATTGCTGCAGGTGTTGCAAAAGCCTATGCCGATATGATCACGATTGCGGGGCACGATGGCGGTACAGGCGCGAGTCCTTTAACCTCAGTTAAATACGCAGGCACACCGTGGGAATTAGGATTAAGTGAAGCACATCAAGCACTGGTTGATAATGGATTACGAGATAGGATATGTTTGCAAGTTGATGGCGGTTTAAAAACAGGTCTGGATGTTATTAAAGGTGCCATTTTAGGCGCCGATAGTTTCGGATTTGGTACAGGTCCTATGGTTGCTCTTGGTTGTAAATTTTTAAGAATTTGCCATCTCAATAATTGTGCGACAGGTATAGCAACACAAAATAATATTTTGCGTGACAAACACTTTTCTGGATTACCTGAGAAGGTAATTAATTATTTTCAGTTCGTCGCACTTGAAGTACAACACTGGTTGGAAAAAATAGGCATTAATTCAGTAGATGAATTAATTGGTCGAGTTGATCTTTTACAAATCATTGAAGGTCAAACAAGTAAACAAGAACATCTTGATCTTCAGGTTATATTAAACTCTTCTAAACGTCCAAGTGAAGAGATGGCACATTATAAGAATAAAAAAAATGATCCATTTGATATTGGTTTGCTAAATCAAACAATCATAAAAGACTATAAGAACATAAATAATATAGGTAATTCTAATAGCGAAATGGTTCAATCAAAAGAGTATCAAATTAAAAATTATGATCGTTCGGTAGGAGCGTCACTGTCAGGTTATTTAGGTAAACTAGACAATGAAAAAGAAGAAGCTTTTGTTAAACAATACACGCTTAATTTTAGAGGGGTTGCGGGTCAAAGCTTTGGTGTTTGGAATCATTCTGCTTTAACTTTAAACCTAATTGGTGATGCCAACGACTATGTTGGTAAAGGCATGTCAGGTGGACAAATTAATATTCAACCTAATAAAAACATTCAATATATCGCAAGCAGAGGAGCAATCATTGGAAATACTTGTTTATATGGTGCAACAGGAGGAGAACTCTTTGCCGGTGGTCAAGCTGGTGAACGATTTGCGGTTAGAAATTCTGGCGCAATAGCATGTGTTGAAGGTGTAGGTGACCATGGTTGTGAGTATATGACAGGCGGTACGGTTGTTGTTCTTGGTCCTGTAGGTGAAAATTTTGCTGCGGGCATGACCGGTGGTACCGCTATTATTTTGGATGTGAGAGAAAGGCTACAAAGAAAAGTTAATTTAGGGCATGTTGAAATATTTGAGTTAGCCACGCCTGAATGTGAAGACTATATTGATGAACTAAAAGTAATACTAGCAAAACACATCAAGTCTACAGGTAGCCCTTGGGCTAATAAAATTTCAGATAATTTTGATCACTATCTTAATTATTTTAAGCTGATCATTCCAATAGAGTCATCAGGTAAAGCTCAGAACATTCCTAAAGACATAAATAGAATCGCTAATTTGAGGGTCGTAAAATGAACAGCCCTTTCAAAAATGATGGTAAAAAAGAATCTATAATTAAGGATCCCTTAAATTTTATTTCTTTACCTAGTCAAAGAGCTGAAAAAATAGACGTAAACTTCAGAAAACAAAACTTTAAAGAAATTTACACAATGGCTGATGATGAGCAAATAGAAATACAATCATCTCGATGTTTAGATTGTGGTAACCCCTATTGTGAATGGAAATGCCCTTTACATAATATGATACCTAATTGGTTAGAGCTAAGTAAAAATGGCCACTTTGAAAAAGCTGCGGAACTCATGCATGAAACCAATCCGCTGCCTGAAATATGCGGTCGTGTTTGTCCACAGGATCGTCTTTGCGAACAGGCTTGTACACTTCAAACAGGGTTTGGTGCTATAACAATAGGTGAGGTTGAAAAATATATTTCTGACAAAGCGTTGGCGAATAATTGGCGTCCAGATTTATCTTCAGTTAAAAGTATTGATAAGCAGGTTGCTGTAATTGGAGCCGGCCCTGCAGGTTTAGGTTGTGCAGAATTATTATGTCGAAATGGCGTTGATGTAGTTGTTTATGATCGTTATCCAGAAATTGGTGGTTTATTAACCTTCGGAATACCTGGTTTTAAATTAGAAAAAGGAATTATTAGAAAACGTCGAAAATATTTAGAAGATTTAGGGATCCAATTTAAATTAAATGTAGAAGTTGGAGTCGATATTAATATCGAAGAATTACAAAGATCGTATGACTCTATTTTCCTTGGGCTAGGCTGTTATAAAAGCCTTCATGGTGAACTAAAGGGGCGAGAATCTGAAGGTGTTTTAAATGCTTTGGATTATTTGATTGGTAATATCAGTTACCAAGAAGGTTATAAGATAAAATCAAAAAAAATGGACAACGCTCAGACCTATAGAGATCTAAAAAATAAAAATGTTTTAGTCCTCGGTGGTGGAGATACCGCTATGGATTGTGTCAGAAGTGCCATTAGACAAAATGCTAACAATGTAACATGTGTATATCGAAAGAATAAGGAATTAATGCCTGGCTCACCAAGAGAAATTGAGAATGCTATAGAAGAGGGGGTTAACTTTATTTTTAATCACCAACCGATTGAAATATTGTCGAATGAGAATAAAACATGTGGCGTTAAATTCGACCTGATATCAGATCTGGCATCAGAAACAAATGAATCGACAATTATTGAAGCTGATGTGATCATCATCGCTTTTGGCTTTGCCGCTAGCCCGTATGACTGGTTTAAAGATATCGGACTTAATACGCAACAAAATGGTTTATTAGAAATGGATAAAGGTACGCAAACAAACGTAAATAATTTATTTGCCGGAGGTGATATGATTTCTGGTGCAGATTTAGTTGTAACCGCTATTGCTCAAGGGCGTGAAGCTGCGCAAGATATATTACAAAAACTAAGTAAACCGGTTCAATAATTGTTAGTTTTGTAATCGGATTTTAATAGAACGTATTTTAATATGCCTGTAAAACCTGAGTTATCCCCACGAATACTTAAGGTAAGTTATTGAAATCACATAAATTGAT
>CAZRPK010000018.1:0-35849 GCA_964601915.1 uncultured Kangiella sp.
TGTTAACAGTATTAAATGGAAGAAACATCCACTGTTTCGGTAAACTACCTAGAAGTGACACTTCTTTATCATCGCTAAGTTTTAAAATTTCAGCTTCATTAAGGACGAGTGATTTGCCTTTTTTTAAAGCGTAAGCGGTTAAACCATTCTTAAGGGCTGAGTTATTATCTTCGCAGAGTAAATAAGGATCGATATCATCGTTTTGATCGATGATGAAAGGGATATTAAGCAAGCCATTTTCGACAAAAGCGATATAAAAATTATCGATGATCATTAATTCAGAAAGTAAGGTGAAGATTCTTTGATAAACAAGGGTCAAATCATTTTCAGTCGCTTGCAATTGTGAAATTTCTGCGAGCACGTTTTTTACAGCTAATTCTTTTTGTTGTAGCAGATTATCTTGTTCGAGTTCTTTGATCCGTGACTCGAGTTTCAACTGTAGAGCAGAATCCACTAACTTTTCCTTAGATTTTGTCTTAGACTGGTATTGTCAGTCTATTAGATTTTAAGCATAGAACATAATGCTTAAAACGCAAATATATCGAAAAGGGCTGGTCTGGTAGACTATTCGAATGGGTGTTTGCTCGCGTTTGGGGCGACCGATTTTTTTATGCACATCAATACTGATGATCGCTGAGTTATGAACCGTGATCATGTTTTGTTGTTTTTCCCAGTCGTTTAACGCTTTGTTTGCATCAGTATAGGTAGGTGCGGAATGACAGTTACACGCTCCAGAAAAGAGAAATCTACCGGAATACCAACGATAAATGAATTGGTACGTTTGTTGGCTATGCGTGGTGGTTTTTTAGGAAGAAAGGGGACGGAGATCCAGGGCAAACGGGTTATAAATAACCAATTTGCTAAGCTAAATATGAATATTTTCTTCGCGAAACTTCATCGTGATACCTGTTATTTTAGCTTTTTCAATTAGTGTCTGAATAAATGCCTGAATGGCTAAGTGCGACGCTCGGTGGATTAAATAGCCTTTCACCTTTTCTTCAACCATTGAGTACTCAAGAGGCTTGCCTTCAATCTTACGAGTGATATTGACAACATGATAACCATAACGAGATTCTAAAGGTTTATTGGATAGACCCTGTCCCAATGTCATAAGTTGACGTTCAAACTCTGGGACAGTTTGTCCTTTACTCAGTTGTCCAAGCGAACCACCCATCTTTTTAGACGGGCAAGCAGAATATTCATTCGCTAATGTCGGAAATAACATAGGATCATTTTTTAGTTTTGTAATTACATCCTTAGCATTATTTTTAGCGACTTCTCTACCGGGTAAATCATATTTAGCGGCGGCTAGTAAAATATGATCTACTTCCATTAGCGGTAGAGTTGCAAACTTTGCTTGATTATTTTCAAAGTAACGAGCGCAATCTTCGTTAGTTGGATCGCTATAAGTGACATTGTCTGAAATTATCTGTTGTAAAATTTCTTCTTCATTATCTTTAGTGACTTTCATGCCATTATTTTTTGCATGATTGATGAATAGTTGTCTAACTACTAAAGATTGTCCAGCTTCTTGAACGACGACATCAAAGTTTTTATTCTGATGGTATTGCAATTCCGCTGCGAGAGTTTCTTCTTCAATAATAATTCCATTAACGCTTATGACAGGAAGTGGTGCTGACGGAGTAGTTTTTTGTTCTGCATGATTGTGATTGCTACATGACATAATTTTATTCTCTATAAATTAAATTTAATAAATTACTAGTATTTTCTACCCTCTACCAGAAATGTGAGGGAGGGTAGAAACAACCTTAAATCTTACCGCTCTCTAACGACTTGATAACGTCTACCAATGTACCAAACAGGTGCACTGATAATATGAACCAATCGCGTAAATGGGAAAACAAAAATCATACTGAGTCCAACAAATACATGAAGTTTATAAATAACATGTACAGGTTCAATAGCTGCCGCTGCTGCCGCTGATTGGAAAGTCACAATATTTTGTGCCCAATTACCTAGCATAATCATTACCGAACCATCTAAGTGATCCATTGAGATAACGATAGTGATTAAACCGAGAACTAATTGCACCAATAACATTAACAGAATAAAAATATCTGAAAATTTAGATGATGCTTTGACTCTTGGGTCGGTTAAACGGCGTTTGATTAACATCAATAAACCGATTAAACATAAGATCCCAAAGGATCCACCACTGACCATTGCAACCATCTGCTTGTCCGCGCTAGAAATCACATGATGATATAACCATTCTGGGGTTAACAATCCAACGAAGTGACCCATTAAAATAAAGATAACGCCAACATGAAATAGGTTACTCGCAATACGAAAACCTTTTCCATTTAACATTTGACTTGAATCCGCCTTCCAAGTGTACTGCTCTCGATCAAACCGGATCCAACTAGCTATTAACATGACCATGATGGCAATATAAGGATAAATTCCAAACAGTAACGTGTTGATGTTTGACATGAATGTATCTGACATAAGTGTATCTAACATAGTTTTTCTCCTTATAGCCCTGAAACTTGAGCAGCATCTTGTTCGTGCCAGTTAATGGGAACATTCTGAATGGTATTTGGGTTAAGTGAATTAACGGATTTTTGAATTCCAGAGCTTGCGCTAGGGCATTGTTCTCCTCCCTGCACAGGATCATCGAATTTAATCTCTTTATCTTCCCACTCTCTATCAATCGCTTCAATGGTATCGTCGCGTTCTTCTTTTTTGACTGCTGCGGCCACTTCTTGACGATTCACTTCAATACCTGAAAGTTCGATTAATGAATCAAAAAGAACGGAGTAGTCACACTCTCGTTCAATCAATCTTTCCGAAAGCATGGTCATAAGGTGACAAATATCCCCCAACCATTCTTCTGCGTATTCGACTTCTTGTTCACTTAAAAATTCTAAGTATAAAGGAATGTAATCAGGTAGTTGAGAGGACATCACTTCAAAGTCTTTTGACTTATAGACGTTCATTAAATCAACCATTGCTTGACCTCTATCGCGGGATTCACCGTGAACATGTTCAAACAAAAGTAAAGAGAGAGAACGACCTCTATCAAATAAAAGATCGTATCTTTCTTGAGCATCGTATAAATCTTTTTTGCTTAGGGACTCAATAAATTCAATGAGTGATTGTTTATTTTCTTCGCTAACCTTTGCAGACTTAACTACTTGGACTAGCTCATCACTAGCGTCAAAAAGCGCTTGAGTTGGGTAGTCCAATAATCGGGAAATAACTCTTAAAATCATCATAGCAATTCTCCTGTTAGGCTCCAACATTAGTGATTTTAATCACGTCGCGTTTATTGACTTTCTTGGCACCAAACATATTCATATCATTATTCCCTGTGCTACAACCATTTCCGAATGTAAATCCACAGCCACTTTTTTCACCGTAAGCTTCAGGTACGTTCATTTCTCTGTGACCTGTTGGAATAACGAATCGATCTTCGTAATTGGCTATAGCTAAATAACGATACATTTCGTCCGCTTGCTTTTTGCTTAAACCTGCTTGACGTAATACTTCAAGATCTTCTACGCCCTCCACATTTTCTGCTCGTTTATAAGCTCGCATAGCAAGTAGTCGCTCTAACGCTCGAATGATAGGTTCCTCATCACCAGCTGTTAAAAGATTAGCTAAATACTTCATTGGAATTCGCAGTGAACGAACATCAGGTAATACACCTGCCATTCCTAAGGTTCCCGCTTCAACTGCATTTTGGATGGGGCTTAATGTAGGTACGTACCATACCATCGGTAATGTTCTGTACTCAGGATGAAGCGGTAAAGCCAGTTTCCAATCAATGGCTAATTTATAAACAGGTGATTTTTTAGCCGCTTCTAAAACGGAATCAGCAATGCCATCTTTACGCGCTTGTTTTATTACTTTTGGATCGTTTGGATCAAGAAATATTTCTAATTGCTTTTCGTATAAATCAGTTTCTGATTCAGTGGCTGCGACTTCTTTAATTCTATCAGCATCATATAAAATAACACCTAAGTATCGAATTCGACCAACACAAGTTTCAGCGCAAACTGTCGGCATACCCGCTTCAATTCTTGGGTAACAGAAAATACATTTTTCAGATTTTCCTGATTTCCAATTGAAATAAATTTTCTTATAAGGGCAACCACTAATACACATTCTCCAACCACGACATTTATCTTGATCGATCAAAACAATACCATCTTCTTCGCGTTTATAAATCGCACCAGAAGGGCAGGCTGCTACACAGGTTGGATTTAAACAGTGCTCACATAAACGAGGTAAATACATCATAAAAGTATTTTCAAACTCGCCATACATTTCTTTTTGCATGTTATCGAAGTTTTTATCTTTACTTCGTTTTTCAAATTCAGTCCCTAGGATTTCTTCCCAGTTAGGACCCCATTCTATTTTTTGCATACGTTTGCCGGTGATCAATGATCGAGGACGAGCCGTTGGTTGATGTTTGACTTCTGGTGCGGTATGCAAATGTTGATAATCAAAATCAAAAGGTTCGTAATAATCATCAATTTCAGGTAAATCAGGGTTAGCAAAAATATTCGCTAATACTCTAAACTTACCACCAATTTTAGGCTGAATATCACCGCTTGATTTTCTTACCCAGCCGCCATTCCATTTGTCTTGGTTTTCCCATTCTTTGGGGTAACCAATACCGGGTTTAGTTTCAACATTGTTAAACCACGCGTATTCAACACCTTCACGCGAAGTCCAAACATTTTTACAAGTGATTGAACAAGTGTGACAACCGATACATTTATCAAGGTTCAGTACCATTCCTATTTGCGATCTTATTTTCATGGTATTCTCCTATGCTTGGTCAGTAGTTGTGTAAGGACTTTGTGGAAGTGCTTGTGGTAGTCCATCAACAGTATCTTTGTCATCAGAGCCTTCAAGCCAATCGACTTTATCCATCTTTCTAACCACAACCATTTCATCACGATTGCAACCAACCGTTCCGTAATAATTAAAGCCCCAAGATTGTTGTGCATAACCGCCAATCATATGAGTTGGTTTCATTACAACTCTTGTTACCGAGTTATGGTGACCGCCACGAGTTCCCGTCATTTCACTACCCGGAACATTTACAATTCTTTCTTGTGCGTGATACATCATAACCATACCTTGGTTAACGCGCTGAGAAACAACCGCGCGACAAGCGATTGCACCGTTAGCATTAAATACTTCAACCCAATCGTTATCTTCAATGCCTGCTTCTTTTGCATCAACTTCACTCAACCAAATAATGGGGCCACCTCGCGATAAAGTGAGCATCAATAAGTTATCAGAATAGGTACTGTGAATTCCCCATTTTTGATGCGGAGTGATCCAGTTTAATAGGATCTCTTTATTGCCATTTTCTTTGGTGCCTTTTACAACATCAATAGTTTTGGTATTAATCGGTGGACGATATGAAACAAACTGCTCACCGAATGCCTGCATCCATTTATGATCTTGATAAAACTGCTGGCGACCAGTAATGGTTCTCCAAGGAATACATTCATGTACATTGGTATAACCTGCGTTATAACTAACATGCTCATCTTCAAGACCTGACCAAGTGGGAGACGAAATAATTTTTCTTGGTTGTGCTTGAACATCAAGAAAACGAATTTTTTCATCTTGTTTTGGTTTAGCAAGATGAGTGTGATCTTTACCAGTAAACTCACCAATGGCCTCCCAAGCTTTAACGGCGACCGCACCATTAGTTTCTGGTGCTAAGGTCAGGATCATTTCGCAAGCATCAATCGCACTTTCAATGATTGGACGACCTTCACTGATACCTTCATCCGTATTACGATGGTTTAAATCACCTAATAGTTTCACTTCATTATCGGTATTCCAGTTAATGCCTTTGCCGCCGTTGCCTAATTTTTCCAGCAGAGGTCCAACAGAGGTAAACTTCTTATAGGTATTAGGATAATCTCTTTCGACTTCCACCATGTTGGGCGCAGTCATTCCGGGGATTAATTCACATTCCCCTTTTTTCCAATCAACTACATCAAAAGGTTGAGATAACTCGCCTGGTGTATCGTGCAACATGGGTACGGTGACGATATCTTTTTCAATGCCTAAATGCCCTTCAGAAACTTCAGAGAACTTTTTGGCAATGCCTTTATAAATATCCCAATCAGATTTCGCTTCCCACGCGGGATCAACTGCTGTTGAAAGAGGGTGAATAAACGGATGCATATCCGAAGTATTTAGATCATCTTTTTCATACCAGCAAGCGGTTGGTAAAATGATGTCTGAATACATGCAAGTCGATGACATTCGGAAATCCAAAGTAACCACTAAATCAAGTTTACCTTTTGCCCCTTCATCAACCCACTCAGCTTCCTCTGGTTTAATACCATCGACCATGCCGACATCTTCATTCATTACACCATGCTTTTCCGCACCCAATAAATACTTAAGCATATACTCATGCCCTTTACCGGATGAGCCTAATAAATTAGAACGCCAGATAAACATATTGCGAGGGAAATTTTCTGGTGCATCGGGTGCTTCCGACGCAAATTTAATTCCGCCACTTTTAAGTTCTTGAACTAAATAGTCTTTTGAACTCATTCCTGCGGCTTCTGCATCTTTGGTAATTTGTAGCGGGTTTTGGTTTAATTGAGGAGCTGAAGGTAACCATCCCATTCGTTCTGCTTTGATATTGTAATCAAGCATATGTTCTGGGAATTCATTTTTATCAGCCAATGGTGAAAGTACTTCATGAATACTTACTTTTTCATGTCGCCATTGTGATGAATGATTATAGAAAAATGAAGTACCATTCATTTGGCGAGGAGGTCGAGACCAATCCAAACCAAAGGCTAATGGTAACCAACCTGTTTGTGGGCGCAGTTTTTCCTGTCCTACATAATGTGCCCAACCACCACCTGATTGACCAACACAACCACACATCATTAGCATGTTGATGAGGCCGCGATAGTTCATATCCATGTGATACCAATGATTCATCGCCGCACCGACAATGATCATAGATTTACCTTTGGTCTTATGTGCGGTATCAGCAAATTCTCTGGCGATACGTATGACTTTATCCGGAGCAAGCCCTGTAATCTTTTCCTGCCAAGCAGGCGTTCCAGGAATATCTTGATCAAAACTTGATGCAACATGCTCACCGCCAAGACCACGATCTAAACCATAGTTAGCCATCATCAAATCGTATACAGTGGAAACAATAAATGTTTTACCATCCGCGCCTTTGATTGTTTTAGTTGGAACGTTACGGATTAGAATATCTTCACTTAAATCACAAGCATTCCAATGGGTGTTTGATTTGTCAGAGGCAAAATGAGGGAAAGCAACTGCTGATACATCTTCACCAATCAGCGATAATTGTAATTTAGTTTCTTTGCCTTCTTTTCCTTCACGTTCTTCAATATTCCATTTACCTTTTTCGCCCCAACGATAACCAATTGATCCTTGTGGAGAAACCATTGCAGAAGAATTTTCATCAATAGCAACAGTCTTCCATTCAGGATTATTTTCTTGACCTAGGTCACCGGCTAAATCAGATGCTCTTAAAAAACGAGTTGACTTCAGAGAACCTTCTTCATGTTTTTCCATAACAACGAGCATTGGGAAGTCGGTATATTGGCGAACATAATTAGTAAAGTACTCACTTGGATTATCCAAATGGAATTCACGCAAAATAACGTGTCCAAAGGCCATGCCTAAAGCAGCATCAGTTCCTTGTTTTGGATTTAACCACTCATCAGTAAGCTTTGAGACTTCTGCATAATCTGGAGTAATAGAAACAGTTTTTGCACCTTTGTATCTTACTTCGGTAAAGAAATGAGCATCGGGCGTTCGAGTTTGAGGAACGTTTGAACCCCAAGCAATAATATAATTTGAGTTATACCAATCAGCTGATTCTGGTACATCAGTTTGTTCGCCCCATACTTGTGGAGATGATGGAGGTAAATCACAATACCAATCATAAAAACTTAAACAAACGCCACCAATTAAAGATAAATATCTTGAGCCTGCCGCATAAGAAACCATTGACATGGCAGGAATAGGGGAGAAGCCTATTATTCTGTCGGGTCCGAATTCTTTTGCGGTATAAACATTCGCTGCGGCAATCATTTCATTCGCTTCATCCCAAGATGAGCGAACAAATCCACCTAATCCACGTTTAGCTTTATAAGAATGAGTTTTTTCTTTATTTTCTACAATGGATCCCCATGCTTCGACAGGTTCCATTGTTTTTCTAGCTTCACGCCAAAGTTTCATTAGTGGTTTACGAATTTTTGGGTATTTTAATCGGTTGGCACTATATAAATACCAAGAGTAGCTAGCACCACGAGGACAACCTCGGGGTTCATGGTTTGGTAGATCAGGACGTGTTCTGGGGTAATCAGTTTGCTGAGTTTCCCATGTGACTAATCCGTTCTTTACATAAATTTTCCAAGAGCAAGAGCCTGTACAGTTTACTCCATGGGTTGAACGTACAATTTTGTCATGTTGCCAGCGCTGACGATAACTGTTTTCCCACTCACGGCTTTCATTAGTGGTTTCACCATGACCGTCTGAGAATTCGCCTGTTTTCTTTTTAAAAAACTGTAAGCGATCCAAAAATTGACTCATATTATTCTCCGTTATTGAGATAAATTTTTCTAAAACTAAAAAGAGTATTCACCTCAGTGTTTCCGTGGTGAAAATATTTCTCTTATGGGTTATGGAATTCTGCACTTTTTCTAAGATAGAACCACCAGTTAATGACAATACATACACCATAAAAAATTGCGAAACCATACAATGCATTTTCAGGTGTTGTTAATTTGATTTGTTCGCCAAGTACTTTCGGGATAATGAATGCGCCGTAAGCGGCAACTGCAGACGTCCAGCCTAAAACTGGCCCCGCTTGTTCTTTATCGAACACCATTGAAATGGTTCTGAAGGTAGAGCCATTGCCGATGCCGGTAGCCGCAAATAAGATTAAGAACAATACAAAAAATGGAACAAAGAATTCTTCCGGCGTTGCCGATGAGTAGGCAGCTTGCATGTAATGAGCTACGCCTAGTGCGCTTCCGACCATAACGACAGCACAAATTTGTGTCACTAGAGCGCCACCGACTTTGTCAGAAATCCATCCACCAACGGGTCGAATTAAAGCGCCTATAAATGGTCCCATCCAAGCGTACATTAAAGCACTAGGTCCATTTGCATTAGCCATATCATGATTCATGACACCATCAACTATGATATGTTGATAACCAAAAATAACTTTGATGGATAATCCAAAACCAGCAGCAAAACCGATGAAAGAACCAAAAGTCATTGTGTAAATAACACTCATCACCCAAGTATGTTTATTATCAAATATTTTATACTGGCGAGATAAATTTTCTTTAACTTGCCCAGGGATCAACTTTAATAAATAGACTGTTAAAGCTATTACGATTGGTAGAACAATCCATTTACTGATACCAAAACCGGAACCGCCTACTTTTTCGGGTAGCATTAACCACAAACCAAATATAGCCGTCATAAAACCAACGAGTAACATCCCAGAAATGATTGAAAAGGAGCTGACGGGATTGGGTAAATTCGGAGTAACGTGAGGCGCTTTTATATTGTTCATTCCCCACCAACCAACAAAGGCTAAAGGAACTAAAAATAATAACCAAACATAGCCTGCATTGTGGATCCATGCATCACTACCTGCAGGAATTTTTCCAATCAATGTACCTGATGTACTGACTAACTCCATTGGCTCGCCACCAAATATACCAAAAGTCATAAATAATGGAACTAAAATCTGCATGGTAGTCACACCAAAATTACCAAGGCCGGCATTTAAACCTAAAGCAAGCCCCTGTTGCTTTTTAGGAAAGAAAAAACTGATATTAGACATTGATGAAGCGAAATTACCACCACCAAAACCAGATAATAATGCGAGGACTTGGAACACCCAAAGTGGTGTGTTTTTATCTTGTAAAGCGATACCTGCGCCGATTGCTGGAATCATTAGTAATGCAGTTGTAAATACAATTGTGTTTCGACCTCCAGCCAAGCGGATAAAGAAGCTACTGGGTATTCTTAGTGTTGCTCCGGTCAAACCAGCAACAGCCATTAAGGTAAACAGTTCACTTTTAGCAAAAGGGAAACCTAGGTTTAACATCTGGATAGTAATAATTCCCCAGTAAAGCCAAACTGCGAAACCGCATAGTAGACTCGGTATAGAAATCCAAAGATTACGACTTGCAACCTTCTTTCCTTCAGATTCCCAGAATTGGGGATCTTCAACATCCCATTTTTGTAGATCAGACATGAGTAATTCACTCCTCGTATTATAAAAACTAAAACAAACCTCAAAATATTATTCAGCACAGAGGGATGAAAGATAAAGTAATAAAACTTTCTACTCTTTTTTCTCCGCGCTCCGTGGTGAAATATCTTTTTGCTATAAAATTTCGCTATCTTTCTTCATATGAATGATTGAGTAGTTCATCCAAGCCATACAAATGGCAACTAAGCCAAACATCAACATAAAATTAGATGAGCGTATATTGGTGTAATCAGAAAGAAGTCCAAAGAAAATAGGTAATGTAAACCCTCCTAAGCCACCCAAAACGCCAACCATGCCGCCAACTGAGCCCATGTTGTCAGGATAATAATCATAAATTAGCTTATACACGCTGGCTTTACCGATACCTTGCGCGATACCAACGATGAATACCAAACCGGTAAATATCCAAACATTAAGACCAATATTAAATTCAACATTACCTTCAACACCTTTAACGATGAAGCTTGTTTCTGGATAAGATAAAAAGAATAAGCAGGTTGCAGAAATCCAAAATACCCACCAGTTGACTGTTCTTGCGCCTACTTTATCTGAAGCGTAACCACCTGCTGCTCTAATAAGCCCAGAAGGAAGAGTGAATACCATGGTAATGAGAGATGCTGTTTTAAGATCGAGGTTGTATTCACCCATATAATACTTAGGCAACCAAAGTGCGAGTGCAACAAATCCACCAAATACGAAGTAGTAATAAAGCCCAAAACGCCAAACTCTTAATTCTTTTAGCGGAGCAAGTTGTTCTGCTAGCGACTTATGAGTGCCTTTTTCTTTGCGTTCTTGCTGATGAGGATCATCAAAAGTTAAAAACCAAAATAGTATAGCAATTACAACCATAGCTATTGAATAATAGGTGGGAACCATACGCCAACCAACGGCAACAACAATCAGTGGTGCGACTAAGTTGGTTATTGCCGCACCGGCATTACCGGCTCCAAAGATACCCATTGCAGTACCTTGTTTTTCTTTTTCGAACCAAGCGGAGGTAAATGCAATACCAATGGCAAATGAACCGCCGGCTAAACCAACAAATAAACCAGCTACTAGGTACTGCCAGTACTCAGTTGCAAATGCGAGGCTATAAGTCGCTATTGCTACTAAAATCATTTGAATAAAATAGACAATTCTACCGCCATAATAGTCGGTTAAAATGCCTAAAGGTAAACGTGTGATAGAACCCGTCAATATTGGTGTTGCGACTAGCACACCAAATTGAGTATCACTTAATCCAAGCTCTTGTTTTATTTTAAGACCAATAATAGAAAACATGGTCCAAATTGCAAAGTTAAACGCGAATGCGATGGTATTCATCGCAAGAACGGAATTCTGTTTTGTTTTATGACTTGCCATTGTCTGATCCTTACCAAAAAAAATTAATAGTTTTTTTGAAAATAGTTTGGTGTAAAGACATGGTTTCTTTTTGCCAATCTCTTTTCCGCGGTAGAGTATCAATGTGGTTGTTCAATCTATTGATCTAGATCATGTTATTCATAAGCAAAAAATGTTTCGAATGATTGTCCTACCACTAAAGTAGTATAATGAAATTTATATAACCCTTTGAATTTTAAAGATTAAATTCGCGTAATTACTTTTATTGTTTAATGACGCTAACGAATAAACTATTTGTGGGTATTTCTACAAAAACTGATAAAATGACGCTTGATTGATAGTTTTACACTTGGTTTTAATAAAAATTAATGAATAATAATTTCAAACAAAATTTGAGCCAAAATAACAGCGTTGAGTTTTCTGATAGTGTGAAAAATGATAATAGTTGCTCACTGATCACTCGCGCTAGTCAAATAATGGCAGTCATTATTGGCTTAGGTTTGGTTAGTATGATTACCTCGATGCTAGTTTCTGAAAGTTTAAGCGGAGATGCGGAAAAAATTAATCGTGCTGGTGAGTTGAGAATGTTAGCGGTTAAAATATCGAGAGAATCAAATGAACCATTAGATACAGCTCTCAAAAGCCCTAAACAAAATGCGATTGAGCATTTTAGTAAAGCGTTTGAACATCTATTTGATGGAGGCTTAACGGATGAGCTCAAAGATCCCAAAATTTTCTCGCAATATCAAAAAATTCAATCTTTTTGGTTAAAAATTCAATTGAATAAAACGGAAGTAACTCATTATACATATGATCAGTTTGTGATAGAAATTGATCGATTAGTGCTTCTTATTCAAAGAAGTTCAGAAAGTAAGATTGGTATTTTAAGAGCGATTCACGGAATTAGTTTACTCTCGGTTATTATTATCGCTTTTTTCGTTCTAACAAGGATAAATCGTGCGATTATATCACCATTAAAAAAATTAATTTTAGTAGCAAATGCTGCGGGAAAAGGGGATTTTTCTTTACGCTCTGATTATCAAGAAGAAAATGAGTTAGGCTTGCTATCACAAACGATCAATAAAATGTCGAAAGAACTAAAGCAAACCCATGCCGAATTTGAGAAGCGTGTAGAGAATAAAACTAAGGCGTTATCTCAAAGCAACCGTACTCTGGCTTTGTTATATGATGTTTCTAAAAGGTTGTCGGAAGAGAATGCGAAAAAATCTGAAAAGCTTATTTTGAATGAATTGAAAGATGTATTAGGTTTCGGACAACTCTACATTGAGTCATCAACTATCAATATTAATATTGATAGTTTAGCTTTAGATATTACTAATAAAAATGATGTAAATCATAATATTTGTTTTGACCAATTAAGAGTACTGATTAAAAATCAATCGGTTAAATATGGTTACTTAGTTTGGAATTATCGAACAGAACATATCGTTCAAGATTGGCAAACAAGTCTAATCGAAACCATTGCAGAAATGTTTGCTTCAGCACGAAGCCATGAACAAGAAAGAATAGCAGAAAATCGATTAGTAATAATAGAAGAACGTGCTGTTATCGCTCGAGAATTACATGATTCACTTGCACAATCATTATCTTACTTAAAAATTCAAGTAGCGTTACTAACCAAAAAATTAGATAAACAATTACCTAGGGAGCAACTTGATTCTACAGTTGAAGATATTCACCTTGGTCTTAACCGTGCTTATTTACAGTTACGAGAACTGTTAACAACCTTTCGATTGAAATTAGATGATCCCTCTTTAAAAAATGCATTAAGCGGCACGGTGGTTGAGTTTTCGAGTAAAAGTAATCATCCTATAACTTTGGATTATGAGATTGATGATGACTCACTAACAGCCAATCAAGAGATCCATGTTTTACAAATTGTCCGTGAGGCTCTTTCGAATGTTCAACGACATGCAAATGCCACAAATGCAAAAGTAAGTGTGACTTTAAATAATAGTCAATTTACTATTGCAATAGAAGATGATGGCGTTGGAATAAAAAAAGAGCATCAATTAGAAGGGCATTTTGGTTTAGGTATTATGCAAGAAAGATCGAACTCCTTAAATGCTCGGTTAAATATTGAAACATCTCCAGATAACGGAACAATAATAACTGTCGCATTTATGGGTGTATAAAATTTTTTATAATTAAAAAGTGATAAATATTTAATGGATAATGTAAGTGAAATATTATTGGTTGACGATCATCCTATGTTAAGAAAAGGCGTAGCCCAACTTATCGAAATGGAAGACAATCTTACGGTTATTGCTGAAGCAAATAACGGAGATGAGGCAATAGAATTGGCATTAGAATTTAGTCCGGATGTTATTCTTTTAGATCTCAATATGAAAGGTTTAAGTGGGATCGAAACTCTATCAGCACTGAAACGCGCAGAAGTCTTGGCAAAAATAATTATATTCAGTGTTTCTGATAATGAATCTGATGTTTTGCAAGCGATAAAATATGGGGCTGCCGGTTATTTATTAAAAGATGAAGAACCTGACTCAATCATTTCAAATATTAATCGTGCTATTAAGGGCGAAATCGTTTTAAGCGCACCATTAAATCAAATCTTAGCTCGTTCACTTGTCGCAGGAGAAAAAGATATTAACCTTATTCAAAAATTAACACCAAGAGAAATTGATATTCTAAAATGTCTTGCAAAAGGTAATAGTAATAAAGTTATTGGCTCAACGTTTAATATCACTGAAGCAACGGTAAAAGTTCATGTTAAAAATTTGTTAAAAAAGTTGAAGTTAAAAACTAGAGTTGAAGCAGCACTTTGGGCAAAAGACAATAAGATTTAAAAATTGACAAACTTTAAAAATTTATAGTATTCCTTGAAATATATAATTATTTCACTATAATACAGGCGGTCAAAAATTGACCAAATAACCACTGTCAAAATTATTAATCACTAAAGCTCTAGATTTACGTTCTAGTTAGCTGAGGAAATCTATTATGTCTAATCAGACGTCTTATGTCGTTTGTGCGCTCTACAAATTTGTAGCGCTCAAAAATTATCAAACCATTCAAAAACCATTACTTGAGTTGATGAAATCCAATGAAGTGTGTGGAACCTTGCTATTGGCTCAAGAAGGTATTAATGGAACCGTTGCGGGTTCAAGAGTTTCAATAAATCAATTACTTGCTTGGCTTGAAAATCAAGCCGGCTTAGATTCAATCGTAGTGAAAGAATCCTTAACCAATAAAAAGCCTTTTAAACGTACCAAAGTAAAACTGAAAAAAGAAATTGTCACAATGGGCGTTGAAGGGATTGATCCAAGAAAAGTAGTCGGAACTTATATTGAGCCAAAAGATTGGAATGCTTTAATTACGGATCCAGATGTTTTGTTGGTTGATACTAGGAATGATTATGAGTATGCCGTTGGGACGTTTGAAAATGCAGTTAATCCCAATACAGTGTCTTTTAGAGAGTTTCCCGATTACGTTAAAAATGAACTATCCCCAACAAAACACAAAAAAGTCGCCATGTTTTGTACTGGAGGTATTCGTTGTGAAAAATCGACTGCTTTTATGAAAGAACAAGGTTATGAAGAGGTCTATCATTTAAAAGGTGGGATCTTAAAATATTTAGAAGAAGTCCCAAAGGATGAAACAATCTGGAAAGGTGAGTGTTTTGTCTTCGATGATCGTGTAACCGTTGATCATGATTTAAATCCAGGAAGTTACGCACAATGTAATGCTTGTAGAATGCCAATTACAGATAATGAGCAACAGAGTGAACATTATGAACAAGGTGTGAGTTGTCCACATTGTTTTGATAAAACTACAACGAAGCAAAAAGCACGTTATCAGGAAAGAGAAAAGCAGATCCGTTTAGCGAAGGCTCGAGGAGAGCAACACGTTGGTGGTGATGCTGAAAAGCATTTGATAGCGCGTCGGGAAGTTAAAAAGCAACAACGTGAGAAGCTACGAGAGTTGAGTCATCAGAATTAACTTAAAAAACGTGTAATTTCTATACATTTGTATTGTCTGAACTGACAATACAAATGTTTCTATCATTGCTCAGTAACAACGATAAAAAGAGTCTAAAAATCTCATTCTAGACTTGAATTTGAACATTTATCCCCCCACATACTATGCAACCATTTTATTACTTAATCTAAATCTTAGGAGAATTTCAGCATGACTGAAGTCACTGATAAGCAAGACAGCGCAAAGGAAACTCACAGTTTCCAAACAGAAGTGAAGCAATTACTGAATTTAATGATTCACTCTTTATACAGCAATAAAGAGATTTTCCTGCGCGAATTGGTATCTAACGCGGCTGATGCTGCTGATAAATTACGATTTGAAGCACTTTCACATGATGATTATTACGGTAATGATAGTGATCTTAAAATTCGTATCAGCATGGATAAAGATGCGGGCACATTGACCATTAGTGATAATGGTATTGGCATGAGTAAAGAAGAAGTCATGGAAAATTTAGGTACTATCGCTAGAAGTGGCACCTCTGAATTTATAAAACAAATGTCTAAAGATGAAAAGGCTGATAGCAACCTAATTGGTCAATTCGGCGTTGGTTTTTACTCTTCATTTATCGTCGCTGATGAAGTTGAAGTTCGAACCCTGCGAGCTGGAGAAAGTTCTGAGAAGGGGGTGAGTTGGATTTCTAAAGGTGATGGTGAATTTACTATAGAATCAATTGATAAGGCTGATCGTGGTACGGAAATTATACTTAAATTAAAAGATGATGAAAAAGAGTTTTTAGAAGCTTATCGTGTACGTTCAACCGTTAGTAAGTACTCAGATCATATCTCTTTACCTGTTGAAATGGAAAAAATTGATATGGGCGGAATGCCTAGCGAAGGTGACGAAAAGAAAGAAGACGATGAAGTCATTATTCCAGAATTTGAAGTGATTAATAAAGCAACGGCTTTGTGGACGCGTGCTAAGTCAGAGGTGAAAGAAGATGAATACAAAGAATTTTATAAGCATATTTCCCATGATTTTAATGAACCACTAGTATGGGCGCATAATAAAGTTGAAGGTAAGCAAGAATATACGAGCCTTTTATATTTACCAAAAAGTGCTCCAATGGATCTCTGGAATAGAGATAAGCCACGTGGCGTTAAGCTCTATGTCCAACGTGTATTTATTATGGATGATGCAGAGCAATTTTTACCTGTTTATTTAAGAATGGTACGGGGTGTATTAGATTCAAACGATTTACCACTTAATGTTTCAAGAGAGATATTACAAGATAAAGGGGTTACTCAAACCTTACGTAATGCTTGTGTTAAACGTGTATTAGGTATGCTTGATAAGTTAGCTAAAAATGAAAAAGAAGATTTCCAAAATTTCTGGAATGAATTTGGTTCTGTGTTAAAAGAAGGCCTTGCTGAAGACTTTGCGAACAAAGATAAAGTCGCTGGATTATTACGATTTGCATCAACGCAAAATGAAGACGATGTCCAGAATGTTTCACTTAGTGATTATGTTTCTCGAATGAAGCCTGAGCAAGATAAAATCTATTTCTTAGTGGCTGATAATTTTGCTACGGCTAAAAGTAGTCCTCATTTAGAAATATATAAAAAGAAAGGCGTTGAAGTAATATTAATGACTGATCGTGTTGATGAATGGGCTATAGGTCATTTGACTGAGTTTGATGGCAAGAAGCTTCAAGCAATCACTCAAGGCGACTTAGATTTAGGCGGACTTGAAACCGAAGAAGATAAAAAAGCAGTCGAAAAAGCAAACGAAGATAACTCTGATTTAATCACGAAAATAAAAGAAGTCTTAGGTGATAAAGTTGAAGATGTAAAAATCTCAGGTCGTTTAGCTGATTCACCTGCTTGCGTAGTTTCTAGCCAAGGTGGCATGAGCTTGCAAATGGCTAGAATGATGAAGGCAGCAGGGCAACCAGCACCAGAAATGAAGCCGATTTTCGAAATCAACGCCGAGCACAAATTGGTGGCTCAACTATCTGAAGATTCAATTGGTGATGAGTTTAATGACTGGGTCGAGTTGTTATTTGACCAAGCAGTACTATCTGATAGCGGACAGCTTGAAGATCCTTCTGCGTTTACTCAAAGAATGAATCGATTGTTGATGAAATAGTTTAATTGAGATAATTTGCTCAATATAAAATAATAAAAAGGAGCTTCGGCTCCTTTTTTAATGATTAGAAATCTTGTTTAAAACTTCATTAATCGCATATTCATCAAACGCAGGATCCGTCGTTTTCAACTCATATGGACCACTCCAATCTTGTGGTGCAGAAATCTCAGTAGGTACAATTGTTTTCCAGCCAGAAAAACCAATATTTTCAGTATCGCCATCAAAATATTGAATTTCAATCGATTGTGCCTCGAAGTCAATATCAACCACTTCAAAATTATTTTGATTAATTTGAGAGTGGTACCAGTGACCGGTTTCGGCAGAAACTTGTCCAGACATCATAACTTTTCTCCTCATTTAAATTAGCTAAATTATTTATTTGGCTACTTTATTCTTGTTCATTTTAGACAAAAAATAAAGGACTTGTTAGCTATATAAAAACGTTTTATTATATCGTTATCGAATTATAAAACACTTGGCATGATTGTTAATAAATTTACTGAATTTATAACGTGGGAAGCGTTTATCAATATCATCATTATTTTGACTTTTAGCGAATGCTAGAATAGATTGTTGATTCCATCCCCCCCCAATTATGAGCAATACGCGCTAAAGTTTTAGTAGACGCTTTTTATTAAAATATTGTAGAAGCCTAAATTCGGCATCCTTACAGGCTAATTTTTTACTGTAACCAGATTGGCAATAATTTATAAAGGACTCGATTCTTTTACGCTGAATTCAAGATATAAAAAACATACGACAAAACTTATGTAAAAAAAAGGTGTAGGTTACAAACCTACACCATAGACCATATTTATCAGTCAAAGGGGAGAGTTAAAATATAGCGGTTTGACTGAGTCCCGACTATATATAACTCTATATCGACAGCTAGCCAAATTAGTTAATAGCTAAAATATCAGGATCTTCCTTTAATACCACTTCAACGTCTTCTTCTGTATAGTTTGATACAGAGTTATTTGACGCTGCATATTCAGAACCAATTTTTGTAACGTTATCATCAATATAGAAATTAATACTTACTCTGCGCTCTAATGCATAGCTGTCCAACTCTTTGATATCAATAGTGGCTAACGTTTCACCGTGAGAGTCCATTTGAATACGGTTAGGATCGATACCCAACGATTCGAATGCTTTTTTTACATTAGATGCTCTATCATAAGATAGACTTAAATTATCTTCTGGGTTGCCAACCGGATCTGCATAGCCATCTAGCTGTATATTTAACTCAGAAAAATCAGTTAATATGCTAGAAACTCTATCAACCAGAGCGAAATCTTTATCAGTTAACTCGGATGAATTACTTTGGAACATTAAGTTTAAGGTTAACTCATGAGCCAGAAATTGAGTTTTTGCATCTAACATTTCATTTGTTTGTTTAATGCTCGCTTGTAAAGCATCAAGCTCTTGTGTCAAATCAGAATTAAGATGATTTTGCTGATTTATTTTCATCTCTAATCCTTCTATTTGATTAGCCTGATGAACTTGGTCACCCATTAATACACCAGAAACACCGCCAATGATAAAGCCAATTGGCCCGCCAATAGCTGCGCCAGCCAGTGCTCCGGTAAAAAATCCGACGTTTTCTTCGGTACTCGCTTCTTTGGCTTGCAAGTTTGAAGTGGTTAAACTTAAAGCCAAAATGGTTGTTGCTACAAAAGTTAATTTTTTCATTGTTAAATCCTCAATAGTTAAAAGTAATGGTTTGTAAAATGTTAAGTTTGCGAAATTGTTATCTTTAGTAATAAAAGCTCGTCTGTTACAAGTTCATTGTCTTCGTTTGTTTTGAACTTGAATCTATTAAACAATGGAAAATGATCGTTAAAAGGGCTTGAAAAAGATCTTCTCATGTTAGAATATGGCAGAAATATGGCATTGGCATCGATCTCCAATATAAATTTATAGAATATGCTTAAATCGGTTCAGCTTATTTAAAAAGTACTTAACAGACACTTACAAAAGCATTTAATTAGAAGATAAATAAGAACCGGAGAGATGTATGGCTAAAAGAATCGCATTAGTAGAAGATGAAAAAGCAATTAGAGAGAACTATGCATCGTCTTTACGTAAACAAGGATATGAAGTTTTTTGCTATGAAACCAAAGATGAAGCAATGGAAGCTTTTGCTGTTAGATTACCTGACTTAGCCATATTAGATGTTGGGCTTAATGATGAACCAGAAGGTGGGTTTGAAATTTGTCGATATTTACGAGCACAATCATCGTCACTGCCTATTATTTTTTTAACCGCACTTGATAGTGAGTTTGATACTATCTCCGGTTTACGTCTTGGCGCAGATGATTATTTAACTAAAGACATTAGTTTGACTCAAGTCATGGTGAGAATCTCAGCGCTATTTAGAAGAATAAGCGCAATGGAAACTAGTCATGCAATGCAAGATGAATTTATTGAAGTGGATCAATTGAAATTAGATCTTAACCGTTATACTGCGAGTTGGGATAACAAGGCTATTGAAATTACTTTGACTGAGTTTTGGATTTTAAATGCGCTGACGAAAAGGCCTGGACATGTTAAAACTAGAGAGCAATTAATGGAAGCCGCAAAAGCAGTTGTTGATGATAGTACTGTAACATCACATATCAAACGTTTAAGAAAAAAAATAGTAGCCTACGAGCCATCCTTTGATCAGATTGAAACGGTTTACGGAATGGGATATCGATGGAAGCCGGCTTAATAAATCCTAAAAATTGGTCGTTAAATAAAAAATTTGCATCATTGATTATTATTATTATTTTAATTCCTTTTGCATCCATTGGATTGTTAAAAGAAATTGAAAAAACGTTAGTTCAAAGTTTACAAGATAAACTTAGTTTGACCGCGGAAATTATTGGTAGCCAATTAGATAGCCATGCAGATTGGTTTGAAAGAAGCTTGTTGCCTGATACAAAAGATTCTTTATCCAATGATTTTTATGTGTTCCCATTACTTTCCGAGTTTGCAATAGATGGATATGAGCATGAATGGTTGAATTTCGAACAATATCGACAAGTTTACAAATCAAAATTGGCAAATAACAAAAATACGTTATCGGTCTTAGTGGGTAGCAATAATGAGCGCTTGGTTTTAAGCCTTCGCGTATTGGATAAAGAATTAATTTTACCCAGTGCCAACTCTAATTTTTCTTTAAACAACCAATTTGATTACTTAGAAATTGAATATAAAACTAAAAATGATACCTTTGAACGTATTAAAGTTGAACCCCGATTAGCCGGTAAAACGATTGTTAAAAAAATCATTAAAAAGTCAAAAACAAACTCGATTGATAAAACTGATTGGCGTTATAAGGTTTTTGCTAAAAATACACAAAAAGGATTTTCTGTAGAGTTATTATTCCCATCCGGCATTAAACCTCAAATGTTGAAAGTTAAATACTATGATGTAGTAAAAGTAAAAAATATTGTGCAAGGGGATCAATCTTTTGGATTGAAAGAAATAATCACCTCAAGTGATCATGAATTAAACTCTGTTGTTTGGCCAAATAAAAATTTCAAGAGTTTTGTATCAAACATCAAACTATCTACGGCACAAAGATTATGGGTGCTAGATTCATATGGGCGTGTTTTAAGTTCTATAGGTGATCTGGACACATCAAAAATGTCTTTTAGCAGTAACCCACTTTTAAACTGGATCTTATCAATCCAATCTGATCAAATCGTGGACAATCGAAAATCTCGTTTACGACTTGATTCGCCGGCTATTTATTCTGCTTTAGGTGGGAAAGCGGTAAGCTTAATTGAATATTCAAAACAATCCGATCAGGCAATTGCTGTTGCAACTTACCCTATTAAGTTTGAAAATAAAATACTGGGTGTTTTATTGTTGGAAGAAAACATTGCCAAAGTCCAGGTTATTCAAAAGAAAACATTGACAACTTTATTCATTGTTAATCTAGTTATTTTAATTGGCGTTATGTGGCTTATTTTTTGGTATGTATCTCGTTTGGTGGCTCGAATAAAAGAATTGAAAAATGCGATTAATCAAACCGTTGACAATCATGGTCGAATAAAAGTGAGTGAAGAAAAAGCACCATTATTAACATTGAAAAATACAACTCACAAAAATTATATCACATCCAACCATGGCGATGAACTCGATCAGTTAGCATATTCGTTTAAACAAATGGGTGAAAGACTGTTTGAGTACAATGATTATTTAGAAAAATTAGCATCAAGATTATCCCATGAACTAAGAACCCCGATTGCGATAGTTCGTTCATCTTTAGATAACTTATTGCTGAATGAAAAAGATGAGGAGCAAATCGAAATAATCGAAAGGGCGCTACATGGCAACCTGCGTTTAGGTGAAATCATTTCAAGAATGAAAGATGCTTCAGGAATAAAAGAAGCGATGCAATCTGCAGTAAAAGAAGAGACAAGTTTGGATGAGTTTTTAAAGTTATTTATAAAAGGATACCAGCTATCCTATCCTAATGAACGGTTTGAGTTAATTGTAAAAGCGAAACAATGCAAGCATAAAATATCGAAAGATTTGTTCGCTGAAATGTTGGATAAATTGATATCGAATGCAGTATTTTTTTCCGATAAAAAACAAGCGATTAGAATTTCGTTAGAGCAAAATGATACATCTTATCAGTTGAAAGTAAGTAACTCCGGCAATATGATTAAGACGAAAAATTTAAAACGAATTTTTCGTTCTCTGGTATCGATTAGGGATAAAAGTAAAGACTCTAACGCTAATTTAGGACTGGGGCTTTATGTGGTAAAACTCATTGCAGATTTTCATCATGCTAAAATTAGGGCAGAGAATTTGTCTGATGAGAGTGGAGTAGTATTTGTTTTGAGTTGGTAGTGTCTAATTTGGGACAAGTACCTAGTTTTTCTTGAAATGCATCAAATAATTCACATCAACACCTTTATCTAATTTATAAACCTTGGTGATCGGGTTGTAATGCATGCCAATAATATCCTGTAATTCCAAATCATATTGCCTAGCCCAATTTGAAATTTCTGATGGTTTAATAAATTTTTCGTATTGATGAGTGCCTTTGGGAAGCATTTTCAAAATATATTCTGCACCAACTATCGCAAATGTAAATGCTTTCGCGGTACGATTGATGGTTGATATAAAAACATTACCGCCTGGCTTTACTAATTTAGAACAAGCTTTGATGATTGAACTTGGATCGGGTACATGTTCTAACATTTCCATGCAACAAATCGTATCAAAACCTTCAGGAAGTTTTTCTGCAATTTCTTCAGCAGTAATTAACTGGTAATTAACGTTTAATCCAGACTCCAGCTGATGTAGTTTTGCGACGGCAATCTGTCCATCACCCATATCAATACCGGTAACTGTTGCACCTTTTTCTGCCAGAGATTCTGTTAAAATTCCACCGCCACAACCTATGTCGATGACTTTTTTTCCACTCACACCATTTGCTTTTTCAATAATATAATTTAATCGAAGTGGGTTTATATCATGCAGAGGTTTAAATTCACTTTCTAAATCCCACCAACGAGATGCCATATCAGAGAATTTTTTAAGCTCTGCTTTGTCTATGTTCAAATTTTCGATAGTCATTTTCTTTTGCCATTGTTGAGTGTTTTTTAATAATGTGAGTTTACAAAGCCTAGCATTAATAAACTTTGACTCAAATCAGTTAATACAACATCAGGATATTGCTGTTTAATCGAATCTTGAGGAATGAACTCAATTATTTTAAGCGTTGATTTGTCCGTGTTGTTAGGCATTTATTGAGGTTTTAATCCAGTGGTCAATATGAAGCAAATACTACCCTTATTTAGCCAAATTAACTAGGCGTAAACCCTGCTAAATATGTTATAATTTTTGGCTTTAGTGGTATTGCTATTTAGTAGGTAAATTAATGCTAATTAGTAAGCAAATTTAGTCTTAATTGAGCCTGTTTTGGTTGTTTTTTAATCAAAGTTAATCAAGATCTGGTTCAGTTATGCTAGACAGCTGTTTAATAAAGCTCTGACTGATTCGCAATAGTTTCAAATTTAGCGATTCAAAGAATAGTAAGACTATAAGGAATAGTGGTTATTTATGGGTGATTTTGCAAAAGAAGTTATACCAATTAAAATCGAAGATGAGCTGAAAGTCTCTTATCTCGATTACGCAATGAGTGTTATTGTTGGTCGAGCATTACCCGATGTGCGAGATGGCTTAAAGCCAGTTCATCGACGTGTTCTATACGCCATGAACGTCCTTTCAAATGACTATAACAAGCCCTACAAAAAATCAGCCCGTGTTGTCGGTGATGTAATCGGTAAATATCATCCTCACGGCGATACCGCTGTTTACGACTCAATCGTTCGTATGGCACAGCCTTTTTCTTTACGTTATATGTTAGTGGATGGTCAAGGTAACTTTGGTTCCGTTGATGGTGATTCACCAGCAGCTATGCGTTATACAGAAGTCCGTATGGACAAACTTGCTCATCATTTAATAAGTGACTTAGATAAAGAAACCGTTGATTGGGCAGAAAACTACGATGGTTCAGAAAGCGAGCCTAAAGTATTTCCTTCTAGAATTCCTAACCTTATTATTAATGGCTCATCCGGTATTGCAGTGGGAATGGCGACTAATATTGCACCTCATAACATTACTGAAGTTCTTAATGCTTGTTTAGCGATGGTTGACGATCCTGAAATGGATCTTGAACAAATTATGGAGCATATTCCGGGTCCCGATTTTCCCACACAGGGCATCATTAATGGTAGAGCCGGTATTTTACAAGCCTATAAAACAGGTAAAGGCAGAATTCATATCCGTGCTAGACATCATATCGAAACCAATGACAAAAATGGTAAAGAATCCATTGTAGTTACCGAATTACCTTATCAAGTTAATAAAGCGCGACTAACAGAGAAAATTGCTGAATTAGTTAGAGACAAAAAAATCGACGGTATTACAGCGCTTAGAGATGAATCAGATAAAGATGGCATGCGATTGGTGATTGAACTACGTCGTGGCGAAAATTCTGACGTATTGATGAATAACCTTTACTCACAATCACAAATGCAAACGGTGTTTGGGATTAATATGGTCGCGCTTCAAGACGGTCAGCCAAAATTATTCACTCTAGTCGAGATGCTAGAAGCCTTTATTAAGCATCGTAAAGAAGTTGTCATCAGACGAACGATTTTTGATTTAAGAAAAGCTCGCGAAAAAGCTCACACGTTAGAAGGACTGGCTTTAGCTTTAGCGAATATTGATGAAATCATCGCTTTAATTCGCAACGCTGAAAGCCCTGCAATGGCTAAAGAACAATTAGTCGCTAAAAACTGGGAAGCTACTGCTATTTTAACCATGCTTGATAGTGCTGGTTCTGATGCTTGTCGTCCAGATGATTTAGGTGAGGAATTTGGGCTATTGGATGGTCGTTATCATTTATCACTTGTTCAAGCTCAAGCGATATTAGATTTAAAACTTCATCGATTAACAGGCTTAGAGCATGAAAAAATTATCGCTGATTATAAATCGCTAATAGAATTAATTGCTGAACTATTAAAAATCTTAAACAGTAAAGAACGATTGATGGAAGTGATTCGAGAAGAATTAGTTGAAGTTAAAGAAATTTTTGGTGATGAACGTCGTACAGAAATCACTAACAGTTCAGCTGATTTATTGATTGAAGATTTAATTCCAGAAGAAGATGTCGTGGTAACGCTTTCGCATGAAGGTTATGTAAAGTATCAACCACTGACTACTTACGAAGCGCAAAAGCGGGGTGGTAAAGGTAAGTCAGCCACTAAGATGAAAGAAGAAGACTTTATTGAGAAATTATTAGTTGTCTCTACTCACGCAACGATTTTGTGTTTCTCTAGTATCGGTAAAGTTTATTGGCTCAGAACCTTCGAGTTACCTTTAGCAAGTCGTGGATCGCGTGGTAAACCTATTGTTAATATTTTACCTTTGCAAGAAGATGAAAAAATCACCAGTATATTACAAGTAAAAGAATATAAAGAAGATGAATACGTCTTTATGGCGACTTCAAACGGTACAGTTAAAAAGACCTCTCTAGAGCAATTTTCGCGTCCACGTTCTAACGGTATTATCGCGCTCCGATTAGACGAAGGCGATCAATTGATTGGTACCGTTGTCACTAATGGCGATGATCAATTGATGTTATTTAGTGATGCAGGAAAAGTGATTCGATTCCACGAAGAAAAAGTGCGTCAAATGGGAAGAACCGCTCGTGGTGTTAGAGGCATGAGAATCTCAGAAGAAAATAGTGTAATCGCTTTAGTAAGAGCCGATGATGATAGTCAGATCTTAACTGTAACAGAAAATGGTTACGGCAAAAGAACTAGTATGACCGAGCATCCTCTTCGAGGTCGTGGTGGACAAGGTGTTATTTCTATCACTCTAAGCGAAAGAAACGGTAAAGCAATCAGCGCTGTTCGTGTTAAAGACGGCGATGAAATCATGTTGATTAGTAAAGGTGGAACCTTAGTTAGAACTCGCGTTGATGAAATTAGAACCATGGGTCGAAATACTCAAGGCGTTAGATTAATTCGTTTACAAGAAGGTGAGTCATTAGTTGGCTTGCAGAGAATTGATGAGTTAGAAACTGAAGAAGAGACAGTTGATGGTGAGGTTTCTGCTTCAGAAGCTTCTGATGTCGAAAATGTAAATGTTGAGGCAGGCGCTAAAACTGATTCAGAAGAGACAGGTTCCAAAGAGAGCGACTCTGAGGAATAGATAAAATGCCTGGTTTTAAAATGTTTGAATCAGCGAGCCATAACTTTTGTGCAGGCCCCGCAGGCTTGCCAAAAGCTGTTTTGGAGCGAGCACAAGCTGAAATGCTAGACTGGCAAGGTTTGGGCGCTTCGGTGATGGAAATTAGTCACCGCTCTGCTGAATATCAAGCGCTTGCAAAAAAAACCGAAGCTGATTTTAGAGAATTACTAAATATCGGTGACTCTCACGCGGTGTTATTTTTGCACGGCGGTGCGACTCAGCAGTTTTCAAATATACCAATGACTCTATTGTCACATTCTAATTTAGATGCAGAATATTTATTGAATGGTGTCTGGTCTGAAAAGGCCGTTGCCGAAGCTAAACGTTTTGGAAAAGTGAATTCAATTGATATAGTCCGACAAAATGATAAAGGACAATATTACGTTTCTGATTTAACAGATTGTCAGCGAAGCGACGATCCTATTTATACGCATTTTACGCCGAATGAAACCATCGAAGGATTCCGAATTAGTGGCGTTCCTAAAACAAATGGGGCGGTTATCGCTGACTTATCTTCATCTATTTTATCGGAAGTCATTAACATTGATGATTACGATTTGATTTACGCCGGTGCACAAAAAAATATCGGGCCTGCCGGTATGACGGTGGTTATTATTAAAAAAAGTTTATTTAAAAAAATGAATTTTGATAGCTCACCACAAACATTTAATTATCAACTACAAGCAGAAAAAGAATCCATGCTCAACACGCCTGCGACTTATTCTTGGTATTTAGCCAGTTTAGTTTTTGAATGGTTAAAAGAGCAGGGCGGTGTCGCTCAAATGGAAGCAAAAGCGATAGAAAAATCCGGTTTACTTTATAATTTAATTGATAGTGATGGGTTTTACTTAAATCCCATAGCAAATGATCATCGTTCAAGAATGAATGTTCGATTTGCTTTACATGATGAATCACTTAATGATTTGTTTTTAAGCGAAGCAAAGAAAGCGAATTTGATTGGTTTAAAAGGGCATCGTAGTATTGGTGGAATGCGAGCTAGTATTTATAATGCTGTTTCAGTTGGTGCGGTAAAAGTCTTGGTTAGTTTTATGGAGCAATTTAAGGCTCGTCACGGTTAGTTTTTAATTTTCAAATCACCCCTCAGTTCTCACTCGAAAAGAGAATATTTTATTTAAGAGAGTCATTTATGTCTTGTGATTACATTCAATTAGCCAACCCAGGAGTTCAAAAACTTCACCCATATCAAGCAGGTAAACCCGTTAGTGAATTAGAACGAGAACTCGGAATTTCGGATATTGTAAAGCTTGCGAGTAATGAAAATCCTCTTGGATTAAGTGATAAAGTAAAACAAGCGATTGAAAAAGAGTTCAAAGATGCGTGCCGTTATCCCGATGCAAACGGTCATTATTTAAAATCCGCTTTAGCTGAAAAGTTTAGTATTGAAACCTCTCAAATCACTTTAGGAAATGGCTCTAACGATGTTTTAGAAATGATTGCTCGTTGTTTTGTTTTACCACATCACGAAGTCATATTTTCTCAACATGCTTTTTGCGTTTACCCATTAGTTAGTCAGGCAATCGGGGCAATATTGGTTGAAGTTCCCGCAAAAGAATGGGGTAATGATCTGGATACCATGCTAAAAGCTATCACCGATAAAACTAAAATGATTTTTGTCGCTAATCCTAATAATCCAACGGGCACTTGGTTAGGCGAAGCGCCATTAAAAGCGTTTATGCAAAAAGTACCAAAGAATATTATTGTGGTAATGGATGAAGCTTATACAGAATATGTCACCGATGGTTCTATCCCTCATACTATTGATTGGTTATCTGAGTTTGAAAATTTAGTAGTAACTAAAACTTATTCTAAAGCTTATGGTTTAGCTTCTTTGAGAGTGGGTTATGCGGTATCTAGTGAAGAAATCTGTGGTTTGTTAAATCGTTTAAGACAACCGTTCAATGTTAATAGTTTTGCATTAGCTGCCGGTATTGCTGCTCTTGAAGATCATGCTTATCTTGAAAAAGCAATAGTGGTTAATCAAAATGGAATGGAACAAATCAAAGCTTCATGTAAAGATTTAGGGTTAAGCTTTATTCCATCAGCGGGTAATTTTTTAACCGTGGATTATGCTCAAAATGCTATTCCAATTTACGAAAAATTATTGCATAAAGGTGTAATTGTAAGGTCGGTTGCTAATTACCAAATGCCTAATCATTTAAGAATTAGTATTGGTTTAGAGTTTGAAAATCAACGTTATGTGGATGCGATTGCACAGGTTTTATAGTTACTTCAGTAAAACACAGATATATGAGGAATGTATAATGGCAAAAGGTATTAATAAAGTGATTTTAATAGGTACTTTAGGTGCTGATCCTGAAATCAAGAATCTGAATAAAGGGAACAGTCCTGACTTCCGTATTTTTTCAAAAAGCCCGTCATATAAGGCTTTGTTAAAAAATAAGGGCACTACATTATTCGTATTTTTCAATGATATAAGCCGAGCGCTTCATCTTCACCCCCATCAGTTGATAAATTTTGATAGCATCAGGGCTGATCGATGAAGGCAAGCCGAGCTATTACCGCTTTTGTAGTTAGACCCTACTCTCGACTATCCTGAAACCACGGAAGATGATAATCCAAACGATACTATTTTGACTAGCCTCTGCTCACGCACGTAATTACATACGAGGCATACCACCACCTGGAGGCATCATACCTTGCATCCCGCGCATCATTTTCATCATTCCGCCTTTACCTTTTAACTTTTTCATCATTTTTTGCATTTGTTTAAATTGTTTAAGCATTTTATTCACTTCTTGAATGTCGGTGCCAGAACCTGAAGCGATCCTGCGTTTTCGTGAACCTTTGATGATTTCAGGAAATGATTTTTCTTTTGGTGTCATTGAATTAATAATCGCTTCCATTCGATTTGTCATTTTATCATTCATTTGGTCTTTTGCGGCTTTAGGTACATTTCCCATACCCGGTAACTTATCCATCATACCAGACATTCCACCCATGCTCTTCATTTGCACTAACTGCTCTCTAAAGTCTTCTAAGTCAAAACCTTTACCTTTCATCACTTTTTTAGCAAGTTTTTCAGCTTTCTTTTTATCGACATTACGTTCAACATCTTCAATTAAAGAAAGAACATCCCCCATTCCCAAAATACGTGAAGCAATTCGTTCTGGATGAAAGGGTTCTAGGGCATCAAGCTTTTCACCCATACCCATAAACTTAATTGGCTTACCGGTAATATTTCGAATCGAGAGTGCCGCACCGCCTCGTGCGTCACCATCAGCTTTGGTTAAAATAACCCCCGTTAAAGGCAAAGCTTCATCAAATGCTTTCGCAGTATTGGCGGCATCCTGACCTGTCATACTATCCACAACAAATAGCGTTTCGGCAGGATTAGCTAGTTTATGGATCGCTTTAATTTCAGACATCATATCGTCATCAATCGCCAATCGTCCGGCAGTATCAATAATTAAAACATCACTGAATTCTTTTTTAGCTTGTTTTATTGCTGCTTTAACAATATCGAGAGGTTTTTGATCGGTACTACTAGAAATAAAGGTTGCACCGACTTCTTCGGTGACCTTTTTCAACTGCTCAATCGCTGCCGGGCGATAAACGTCGGCGCTCACTAATGCAACAGATTTCTTTTCTCGTTCCATTAAATATTTGGCTAGTTTAGCGCTGGAAGTTGTTTTACCTGCACCTTGCAAACCAGCCATTAGAATGACTGCAGGAGGTTGAGCATTTAAATCCAAAGATTCATTAGCCGCACCCATCGCAACAACGAGTTCACTCTGAACGATCTTAATAAAGGCTTGACCTGGCGATAAACTAGATTTAACTTCTTTACCTAAAGCGCGATATTTAACCTTAGTAATAAAATCCTTAACAACGGATAAGGCAACATCAGCCTCCAAAAGAGCCATTCGCACTTGGCGTAATGTTTTTTGGATATTTTCATCAGTAATTCGTCCTTTACCACTGAGGCCTTTAAGAACTTTATCAAAGCGTTCGCTTAAATTATCAAACATATGGGATCCTAGAAAAATTGGGCGTGTCACTATCTCGGCGCATTATATCGAGTTATCAAACCCCGTGCTACATCAAAATACAGGTAAACGAAACAGAAACTATTTCACTAAAGAAAGAGCATCAACAATGAGTTTAATGTTTGCATTAGGTTTTGTCGCAGATTCGCTCAGGTGTCTACGCCACTGTTTGCCATTAGGTTGTGCATGAAATAAGCCCAGCATATGACGGCTAATGTGCTGTAATTTACCGCCAGTAGAAATATAATGCTCAATATAAGGGAACATCTGCTCGGCAATTTCGACTCTAGATGAGAGCTTTTGATCGCTAGAGAAAAACTCATTATCAACCGACGCGAGCATATAAGGGTTATGATAGGCTTCTCGACCAATCATAACGCCATCTACTTTACTCAAGTGAGCTTGCGTTTCTTTAATGGTTTTAATTCCGCCATTAATAATGATTTCTAACTTGGGAAAGTCTTTTTTAAGTTGGTACACTCTGTCGTAAACAAGTGGCGGGATATCTCTATTTTGCTTAGGACTTAAACCTGACAAAATGGCTTTACGAGCATGCACAATAAAACTATCACAGCCTGATTTAGCGATAATTTGAACAAAATCAACCAACTCTTCATAACTATCTTGATCATCAATGCCAATTCGATGTTTAACTGTTACAGGGATACTGCAAGCATTTTTCATAGCCGATATTCCATCAGAAACCAACTCAGGCTCAGCCATTAAACAAGCACCAATTTTTCCCGACTGGACTCGATCCGAAGGACAACCAACGTTGAGATTTATTTCATCATATCCATAATCCTCACCAATTTTTGCGCATTCAGCAAGAGCTTTGGGATCGCTACCACCAAGTTGAAGTGCAATTGGATGTTCTTTATTGTTATAAGTTAAAAGTTTTCCTCTGTCACCATTGATGACAGCACCAGTGGTTACCATTTCTGTATACAGTAGAGTTTGTTTGGTGATTAATCGATGGAAGTATCGGCAATGCCGATCCGTCCAGTCCATCATTGGGGCGATGGACACACTTCTATTCAAACTTCGAGTCATAATAATTATTCGATTTTACGCTTGAATGGCTGCAATGATACTTCGTGCACCACCTTGATCACGATGTTCACACACCTTATAACTACGAGTGACATAGATATGCCCATTAGAGATTGGAATAGAAACCGACGAACCAATCAATGTCGCTTTAATGTATGCAGGCATATCATCATCACCTTCGTAATTATGTTGATAATAACTCATTCCTTTTGGCACCATTTTGTTGATGTGTGTTTGATAAATAAGTAAAGAATTCCACAGTCGATTTTGTCTATATCTTTTAAGTGATTTAATACTTCACAGGTAATTAGATGATAACCTCGAGATCGAGGCTTTAACGCTATTTCTTTTTAGTGTCACATTTGAGAGGCCTATTTTTAACAGAATCAATACTCACCATCATAAGCCGGTGTATAATTAACAAACCGATTATAATGGCCTTGAAAAGCAACTTTAACTGTCCCAATCGGGCCATTTCTTTGCTTGCCAATGATAATTTCCGCAATACCTTTGCTCTCACTTTCTGGATTATAAACTTCATCTCGATAGATAAAACAAATTAAATCAGCATCTTGCTCAATTGCGCCTGATTCACGTAAATCTGACATGACTGGGCGTCGATCTGCTCTTTGTTCAAGTGATCGATTTAGCTGAGATAGAGCAACTACAGGACACTCTAATTCTTTTGCTAATGCTTTTAGTGATCGAGAAATTTCCGAGACTTCCTGGGTTCTGTTTTCTGACATCCCTGGCACTCTCATTAACTGTAAATAATCAATCAGGATCATGCCAATCGATCCTTGTTCTCTAACCAATCGTCGTGATCGGCTTCTAACTTCTGTGGGTGATAACGCAGCGGAATCATCAATAAAAAGTTTACAATTATTTTTTAAAATATTACTGGCAACGGAAAGGTTATCCCAGTCTTTATCATCTAATGCGCCCGTTCTTAATCGAGTCGCATCAATACCACCAATGGATGCAAATGAACGCATTAATAATGATTGTGATGGCATTTCCATGCTAAAAACTAAAACAGGTTTATCGCCGTGAATTGCCGCATGTTCAGCCATATTCATGGCAACTGTGGTTTTACCCATTGAAGGTCGACCAGCAACAATGACTAAATCAGAAGGCTGCAATCCTGAGGTCATATTATCAAAATCGGTAAAACCTGTGGCCTGTCCTGTAATACCACCTTTGGATTTTTGAATTTCTTCTAAGCGATCAATTGCTCTAGGCAAAATTTGACCAACCGCTTCTGGACCACTGTTTGCAGACTCTCTTTGCTCTGCTATTTTAAAGACTTGAGACTCAGCCAAATCGAGTAGTTCATCAGGCTTTCTGCCTTTGGGTTGATAAGCAGAGTCCGCTATATTATTTGCAACACTAATTAATTCTCTAAGAACAGCTCGTTCGCGAACTATTTCTGCATAAGCAACAATGTTTGATGCGCTAGGAGTGTTTTTAGCGAGGTCTCCAATGTAGGCTAAGCCACCAATTTCATCTGCTTCGCCTTCTTGCTCTAAAAATTCAAAAAGAGTAACCACATCCATGGGTTTTGCATTTTCCGCGAGGTAATGTAATGCTTTAAAGATTAAACGGTGATCATTACGATAGAAATCTTCAGCGACAATCTTTTCAGCAATCTTTTCCCAAGCATCATTATCTAAAAGTAATCCACCTAAGACTGATTGCTCAGCTTCCAACGAATGTGGCGGCATTTTTATATTATTTATTTGACGATCATCATTCATCTAATCGGAATTCCGCATATTTATAGGGCAAAGCCAAACTGCCATCCTTAGCTCTTTTTGGCATACGACCTACATGAATGTAGGAAGTGCAGTTTTTGCATGGAGCAAAAAACTGCCCGTCCATCCTTGGACATAAAAAAACACCCTAACCTTTTCGGATTAGGGTGTTTAAGTTTCTCACTCACTTGATCTTTAATCAATTGAAAAATCGACCAAATCTAAAACTTATTCGTCTTGAGCAGTAACTTCTAACTTAAGTATTACATTTACATCAGAATGTAAGTGAATTTCAATTTCATATTCACCGGTATTTCTTAGTGCACCGTTAGGAAGACGTACTTCGTTCTTCGCAACTTCAACACCTGCCGCTACAACAGCGTCAGCAATATCTTTAGTTCCAACAGAACCAAATAATTTACCTTCATCACCACTGTGAGCTTCAATTGTAACACTTAACTCAGCTATTTTATCAGCTCTAGCTTGCGCTACTGTTAATACTTCAGCTGCTTTCTTTTCTAAATCAGCTCTTTGAGCTTCAAACTTTTCCGTATTATCTTTAGTTGCCGGTACTGCTTTACGCTGTGGCAACAAGAAATTACGACCGTATCCATTTGCTACCGCTACACTATCGCCTAGCTCACCTAGATTACGGACTTTTTCAAGTAGAATGACTTGCATGAGTCTTTCCTCTAATCAGTTAATCATTTATAAAACCAACTACTTTACGTGATGCTTATTTATGAGCGTCAGAGTAAGGTAGAAGTGCGAGGAAACGTGCGCGTTTAATAGCTGTTGAAAGCTGACGCTGGTATTTTGCTTTTGTTCCAGTAATTCGACTAGGAACTATTTTACCCGTTTCTGTGACATAGCCTTTTAACGTAGCTAAATCTTTGTAATCTATTTGCGTTACACCTTCAGCGGTGAATCGGCAATACTTACGACGTCTAAAAAATCGAGACATATTCAATTCCTCCGTTATTCAGTTTCTGTTGGCGTTTCAGTCACTTTAGCTTCGTCAGACTTAGCGTCTTCAGCTTTAGTTTCTTCTTTCGCGGGTGCTTTAGATTCTGTTTTCTTTTCAGAATCAGCTTTCTTATCTGAAGAATCAAAGCGCTTAGCCGCTTCTTCTTTCGCTTTCGCAAGAGGAGAAATTTCAGTGACGGCTTCTTTAGTCTTAATTATAAGACTTCTAAGGACAGCATCATTAAAACGGAATTGAGTTTCTAAATCTTCAATTTGAGCATACTCAGCTTCTACATTAAGTAGAACATAGTGTGCTTTGTGTGAATTTTGGATTGGATAAGCTAACTGACGCCTGCCCCAGTCTTCTGTTCTGTGGATGGTTCCTTCAGCATCGGTGATGACTGCAGAATATCTTTCTATCATTGCAGGGACCTGATCACTTTGATCAGGGTGCACTAGAAATACAATTTCATAGTGTCGCATTAAAAGCTCCTCGTGGATTCCTGTTACTTAAGTGCTTGTATATTAAGCGTTTCTTAGTAACGAAGAGTTAAGTTAAAATTGTGTTTAAAACGCTCTAAGCAAAAGACATAGTGCCCAATTACTCAGAGCGCGCGATTATACGTAGGTCGTAGAATTAAAGCAATAGCAAATGCTATACTGCGCGAAATACTAATTCACTCAAATAGAAACCAAATGAACCGAATGAGTAAAATGAAGCAATTTGCATTTATAACCCTATTTTTAATGATGACTCTCAATATTAGCAGTAAGCCATCAACACAAACTATACTAGTTTTTGGTGATAGCTTGAGCGCAGCTTATAACATGCCCGTTGAACAAGGATGGGTTAACCTATTAAGTATCAAATTGAAGCATAATAAATACTCTTTTGAAACTCGAAACGCCAGTATTAGCGGAGAAACCACCTCCGGTGGACTTCAACGATTTTTAAAACAAATAGAAATCAACCAGCCTAAAATAGTTATTTTAGAACTAGGTGCAAATGATGGTTTACGTGGATATGATCTAAAAACAACTCGATTTAATCTTAATAAAATGATTGAAATTAGTCTAAAGCATAACGCCCAAGTTCTTTTGGCAGGCATTCAAATTCCGCCAAACTATGGTAGACGTTATACTCAGAATTTTAATCAAATATTTCAAGATCTTGCAAAAATAGAGTCTGTTAGTTTGATCCCTTTTATCCTAGAAGGTGTCGCAACAGACTACACTTTAATTCAGAAAGATAGATTACACCCTAATGAAAAAGGACAAGAAGTGATTGTAGAAACGGTTTGGAAAAATTTATTACCACTTCTTCAGTAATCCGAACAAAATGGAGATCATAATTTTGAAATTTTCAGTTAAATAATAGATAATACCATTTCTGAAAAATGCTGGGATCTCCCCTTCTTTTTACATATAAGATTTTACAAGTAAGGGTTTTTAATCGTTTATTGATCAAATAAGCGCTATTTAGGAATTCTCTTATGAACCATGCTAACACTTTTGAAGTCAATTTTGATGGAC
>CAZRPK010000019.1:0-11158 GCA_964601915.1 uncultured Kangiella sp.
CCTGATCAAAGTGTTGACCAAATAAAACCTCTAACAGGTATGACTTACCCGTTTGCCTTGCACCATCCAAAAGAACAGGTTTTCTAATAGATAACTCTTTCCAATCTAACAATTTGCTTAATAATAGTCTTTTCATTAACCCTCTCAATAAATGGTCAGAACAATCTCATATCAAAAAAACACTTATGCGCGGTAAAAACATTCATTAAACTACACTTTTACGCGCTTAAAAATGTTGTAAAAAACCATTTTATTGCGCTTAATTAAGTATAGCAGTATAAAAAAAATATTAAAACCTTGTTAAAATCATGTCACCACTATTCTTCTGAAACAAACAGCATAAATTGTAAACAGGCAGAAACATCACTCAATATTTTGGATCTGCTCTCGCATCTGCTCAATCAAAACTTTCAATTCAATCGAAGCACCTGTTGTCTTTTGGCTGATTGACTTAGATCCTAAAGTATTAGCTTCTCGATTTAGCTCTTGCATTAAAAAGTCGAGTCTTCGACCAACAACACCTCCTTTTTTAATCAGGCGAGTAACTTCTTTAATATGCGCATCTAATCGATCTAACTCTTCATCCACATCAATTTTTTGCGCAACCATCACCATTTCTTGCTCAAATCGATTTTCATCTAGCTCTAATTTAACCTCTTCAAATCGATTAAGAATTTTTTCTTTTTGCCACTTTGCAATAACAGGCATTTCTTCTCGGACATAACAAACTTGCTCAGCAATACCATCCAAGCGTTGTTGTATCATCAAGGTGATACTTTGACCTTCCCTTTCTCTCATTTTAATTAATTGTTCAATTGCATCGTCCAAGCTGGATAATAATTCTTTTTCCATTAACTCACTGTCAACATCCTGCTTTTTAACCATTCCACTAAAATTGAGTAACTGAGTCAAATCTGGATCTTGTTTAACCTTTGCGATTGTTTGTAATGATTGATGCGCTTTAATAAGTGACTCGGCAAATTCATGATCGATAGATAACCCTTCATTATTTCCTTGTGAAAAATCTAACCTTAAACTGCAATCAATTTTTCCACGACTAAGCTTTTTTCTTAGTTTTTCTCTCAATTTAAACTCTAACGACCGAAAAACTTCTGGCAATCTAAAGTTAGTTTCTAAATATCGACTATTAACAGAGCGAATTTCCCATGCTCCTGTTCCCCAATTTTTTTCAATTGATTGCCTTGCAAACGCCGTCATACTTTTAATCATAAACTGTCCTTCTAGTTTCTATTCATTACTTTCTTCCATAATTCTAACAATAAAATGCGCTAAATCCTTTAAATAAGCTGAGATTGTTTTAGATACTAGGTAAAATTAGCTTAATTACCTATTTACCAGATTTACGGAGAGAACAATGAGACCAAGCGGAAGAACTAGTAACCAATTACGCCCAATCCAAATTACCAGAAACTTTACCAGTCACGCTGAAGGTTCAATCTTAATTGAAATGGGCGAAACCCGTGTACTTTGCACGGCATCAATTGAAGAAGGTGTTCCTCGTTTTTTAAAAGGTAAAAAACAAGGCTGGTTGACTGCAGAATATGGAATGTTGCCAAGAGCAACACATACCAGAAATAATAGAGAAGCCGCCCGAGGAAAACAAAGTGGACGAACTCAAGAGATTCAACGACTCATAGGACGTTCGCTTCGTGCCGCAATTGACTTGAACCTGTTAGGTGAATACACCATTCATATAGATTGTGATGTATTACAAGCTGATGGTGGAACTCGAACCGCTTCTATTTCTGGTGGTTGTATTGCCTTAGTTGACGCGATAAATCATATGATCCGTAAAAAGAAAATTAAAACCAATCCGATTAAGCATATGATTGGCGCTGTTTCCGTAGGAATATATAAAGGTACACCCGTTCTCGATTTAGATTACCCAGAAGACTCTGTTGCTGAAACTGACATGAATATTGTCATGAATGAGGAGAATGGCTTTATTGAAATTCAAGGAACCGCCGAAGGAGCAACATTCTCACAAGACGAACTTGCTGAAATGATGAGTCTAGGACAACAAGGAATAAAAGAAATTATTGAAGCTCAAAAAGCAGCACTAGCATAAATAAAACGGTTCAGCTGAAAAACGCTATCGAAGAGATTTCTCGGGAAACTTAGCATCTCTATAGCGTTTATTCGAAACAACTTTTTTGTAAAATTGCGCTAACTCTTTTGCTTTGAATAATTCTTCTGGAGTTAATTCAGGCTCTAGTGTCTCTACCGCTTGACTAGAAACAAGATTAACGTGTTTTGCGACAGGACTTTGGTTAGTTGATGCTAATTTAAACCAAGCATAAGATTGAATGTAGTTACTAGCAACGCCAATACCACGATGAAACATTATTGCTAAATTATATTGTGCAGAAGCGTTACCACGAATGCCCGACTGAAAATAAAACTCCGCTGACTTTATATAATTCTGTCTAAAACTACTACCTTTAGGTGGTTCATAGTAATAGTTCCCTAAAGCAAATAATGCTTCAGGATCACCTATTTCAGCCCTATGTTTTAACTTTGCCCACTCAGTCACGTAAATGCTCTTATGAACACCTGGCTCACTTAGTTTACCCGCTTGCAGATTCAGGCAAATCAACATTGATGCGGCTAGTGCTAAATGCTTGGGCAACTTTCTAATTAAACCAAACAACTCTAACCCTCAAAACTAGTTTTATTAGTTAAATAATATGATAACAAATAATTGTAAAGTAATGATTACTCTACAAAATTTTTACTCATTCCTGCATGATTATTTTTTTATAAAACACAAAAATAAGCATATCTATCACTAAAAATCAGATAGAATAGATATTTTGCAGATGATTCTTTGCGTAGTATACGCAGGTTATGCCTTTTAAAATAGGGTACTTCTAATCAATAAAAGTGTGTAATAATTACATTACTGAAATTCATTTCAATAATAAAACGAATAAAAAAAGGAGGTTTTATGATTGATCTAAATAATTTTGACCTTTTTAACTATCTAGAATCAAAAGAAATCGAAGATGTGTTATCACATATACACCACCGTAATTTCCGCAAAAAAACACAAATAGTATCTGAGGGTGATGACTCTCATAGCCTTTATTTTTTATTAGACGGTAAAGTTAAAGTCTATTTAAATGATAAAAACGGTAAAGAAATCATTATTAATACCCATGTACCCGTGATTTTTTTGGTGAATTAGGGTTAGTTAAATCAATTCCAAGAACTGCGTCTGTAATGACGTTAGAAGATAGTAAAATTGGCGTTATGCAAGAGTTTGATTTCAAGCACTGTACCTCATCATATCCAGCATTTTCAATCGCATTGATCGAAAACTTATCGACTCGACTAATTGAAGCAACTGAAACAATCAGAAAATTAGGTTTAATGGATGTATATCAACGAATTGCGGTTACATTTTTAACGCTTTCTGAAGAACGTGATGGCGTCAGAGTGATACCGGAAAAACTAACCCAGCAAAATATTGCTAGCCGAGTTGGCGCTTCACGAGAAATGGTTGCAAGGATTTTAAAAGATTTAAGGACTGGTGGATATATCACCCAAGACTCAAATGGTATTACGCTTAATCGTGCACTACCTCATTCTTGGTAGAAAATTAAATAGCAATAGATCAACCGGCTAGTTGCTGAGGAAAAAAAGCTTTCACAGCACTAGCTAGGTTAAAGTTATCATCGTAAATTACCTTACCTAACAATAAGCCTGACAAGTTGTTTAGTTTATTTTCGATTAAGTATTCTAAGTCGGCAGGTGAGTTTATTCCTCCATTTGCATAGACAGGCAATAAAGATCTACTTGAATTTGAATTGACTAACTGTATATTCTGGCAATTAACATGTCCAGATTCAGGAATATCAGTAATAATCAATTGATTCACTCCATACTCAGCTAGCTCCTCAGTCACATGTTGCAAAGTAATGTTATCACCTAGGCTACTTGAATAACCAATTAAACCATTACGAGTATCAATTTCGGCTATAACCTTATTTTTAAACTCAATACAAACATCAACCAGTATAGACTTTTTTCTCAAAGTACGGCTACTTAACACTAAATAGTCAACGCCAGCATCAATATAAATAAAGGCTGATTCAACATTTTTAATGCCTCCTGAGGCTTGTATTTTAAGTAATGGGAATTGAAAATTAAGCGATGCAATCAAATCAACATTAATAGGTTCGCCTTGCTCTATCGCATCTACATCAACGATATGAATACTCTCAATACCACAAGATATCCAGTATTTTATTATTTCTGCAGGATCATTATTTACTACTTTCTTAACAAATGCATTTTTTGGCTCAGTCTGTACACAGTGACCATGACGAATTTCTAATACTGGAATCAACTGCATATTAATAACTCCTAATAATTTTTGCTATAATTGTTTTAAAACTTTCTATCTAGTTATCTGAAACGGATCAATAAGAACATTTACATGCCAAATTTTAAAACTAATAAAAAATTACAACATAAAAAAGACTCTCGTCAAACCTTAAATAATCGCCCCACTAAAAGTCAGTTGAGAATTATTGGTGGTCAATTTAGAGGTAGAAAATTATCTTTTGAATCTGCGCAGGGTTTAAGACCAACCTTAGATCAAGTTCGAGAAACTCTCTTTAATTGGTTATCGGCAGATATCCACGAAGCTAAATGTTTAGATTTATTTGCAGGAAGTGGCGCTCTTGGTTTTGAAGCACTCTCAAGAGGGGCCGCAAGTATTACCTTTGTAGATAACAATACAAATGCGATCAACAATATTCAAAACAACTTACACATACTTTGTGCTAACCAGCTAAAAAACCAAAGTCACTGTATAAAGCAAACCGCTGAACATTTTTTGAAAAATACGAATGAGCAATATGATATTGTATTTCTTGATCCCCCCTATGAATTAGGTTTTATCAAAAGAACACTTGAAAAACTCCAACCTGTACTTGCACCAAATGCACTAATTTATATTGAAATGGAATCCAGTTTACCTATTGAGTTCTTAAATAATGCTTGGCAAACCATAAAAATGAAGTCATCTAGTCGATTATCCTACGGTTTAATTAGACAAAAAAAATAGTCCAATCTCTCTAGATAGATTTTTATCGTTCATTTTTTAGTCTTCTAATTACTATCAGTTATATTTATCTCTCTAGACGGCATATACTTTTTAAAGCAATTATTTTTATTAATCAATATGTTAACTAACTGTTTCTACTATTAGAAAGCATAATTAAGTAGCATAAAGATTTCTTATAGAAATTTTTATGCTCATTTTACTCTTTCAATCTGATCCCTTTATTTGATAAAGTAGACAATCAAATAATTATTTTTCTTATTAATCATCGGTGATAAGTGCATCAACGTCTAGTTAATCTAGTTGCATAATAAGATTTTAATAAAAAGATGTTCTAGCTAGAAAAGGGGCAAACTCGAGCAACAGAACGTAGTGGGAGATAGTGATGTCAACATCAATAGAACAAAAAAATAACCAGAATGTCAGTTTAACGACTTTGCCTAAATTCAACTTTGATGAATGGGCGTCGCTTCATAAAAATGATCCTGTTGCATTTGAGGAGAAGCGAATCGAATGGTTAACGATCTGCGTTGTTGAGGCGCCTAAAAAATACCAAAAACGACTAAATGGTTTAATGTTTCACATTAATACAATTCGCCGCACTGAGAAAAATCCAATGCAAACTTGTTTAAAAAACTCATCCCTGATGATGGATTCTCTTAATGACATGAGAGTATTTCTTAGTGATTTAAATGCTACAATTTGTAATAAAAGTAAACTAGTTAAATCTGAAAATACTGATGCTGATATTTTACAGTTTGTGCGCCCATAATAAATTAAAAAAATCTACACTTAACCAATAAGGTAGACATCAAACCTGAAATTTTTTGAATTTATTTCATGTGAAGGCTTTAACGCATTTAATTGAGGAGCGCCTTTGGGGCGTTTAACAACCACTCTTTTTACTTCAGCTTTTAATGCATTATTCAATAACCTATCAGCATCAAGGTCATCCCCTGCTAACTTTTTAAAAAGACGCATTTCTTTTTTGACTAAAGCTGATTTTTTACGACTTGGAAACATCGGATCTAAATAAATTACATCGATCGTTTCCAGTTTGTCAAAAGATTCAATACTATCTAAATTTTGTAAACGCAAAGATTTTTTTAACTCTGGTTGGTTTTCAAATAATCGAGCCAGCGCATTTTCAAGTAATAAATAAATTGGCTCGCATCGCTCTTGCATCAAAACATCACAACCTAGTTTTGCCATAATAAACGAGTCTCTTCCCATACCGGCTGTAGCGTCTAACACATTAGGTCGATAGTTTGGCTTGCATCCTATCGCTCTAGCAATAAGTTCATTGCTTTGACTAACATTTTTTCCTCTATAACCTACATTACCTTCATCAAAATTAAAATGAATACTAGAATCAACACCATCCAGTTGCATATGCAAGAAAAGTTTTTTACCTTGCAGTTCATAAATAGCTAGTTCATTAGATAATTCTTTGATGCAGTCAACGATCGCTAAATCATTCTGAATAGAAATTTTCTTCAGCAATTTAGACTCAAAACCGACTGAGTTTTGAATGTTAGTATTTAATATTCTAAATTCACTAATCAATGTTTTTCTCTTGTGAAACGGCTATATAGTAATACCGGAATGCCTTAACAGAGCACCCACATTAGGTTTTCTTCCTCTAAATTTTGTAAATAAAACCATTGGATCATCAGAGCCTCCTTTTTCTAGAATTTCTGATAAAAATCTCTTACCAGCGTCTTTATTCATAACACCTTGTTCTTCAAATAACGAAAAAGCATCGCTTGATAAAACCTCTGCCCATTTATAGCTGTAATAACCGGCTGAATATCCACCAGCGAAAATATGTGAAAAACCATTCTGAAAACGATTAAAACGAGGAGGTTTTGCAACAGATACTTCATCTCTAGTTTCATCTAGAATTTTTTGCACTTGAACAACGGACAAATCATCACTCTTATGAATTTTTATATCAAAAATAGAAAACTCTAACTGTCTAACCATCATCATTGCTGATTGGAAATTTTTTGCTTTAATCAACTTATTTAAAAGATTCGTAGGTAATGATTCACCCGTTTCATGATGGCTACTTATTTTTTCTATAACCTCGGCTTGATAACAAAAGTTTTCCATAAACTGGCTAGGTAGTTCAACCGCATCCCAAGGTACATTGGTAATTCCAGATGCCGACAGTTCATTAACTTGAGTTAACATATGATGAATACCATGACCAAATTCATGGAACAATGTCACCACTTCATCGTGAGTAATGAGTGCAGGTTTTCCTTCGGATGCTGGCGTAAAATTACAGGTTAAAAAAGCAATTGGAATTTGAATGGTATCTTGATCGAGCAACTTAAACCGTCCTTGATAGTCATCCATCCATGCTCCACCACGCTTGTGGGTTCTTGCGTAAGGATCTAAATAAAATTCTGCGATCAAGTTCTTTTCATTATTCTCGGTTCTAAATATTTGATAGTGTTTAACATCTTTATGCCAAACATTTGTTTCAATTTTTTCAATAATATCTACATTAAAATGATGTTTAGTTAAATCAAAAAGCCCTAAAATCACTTTATCAATGGGAAAGTAAGGTCTCAATTGTGATTGTGAAATCTGATATTCCTTTTGCATTAATTTTTCACTGTAATAAGCAGAATCCCAGGCTTTAAAATCTGCAACGCCATTCTCACCAGCAAAAGTTTTTAATGCTTTGTATTCTGATTTGGCTTGTTGTTTACTTGCTTTTGCTAAGTCATATAAAAATTCTAATACCTCTTCGGTATCTTTCGCCATCTTACTTTCTAGAGATAATTCAGCGTAATGATTAAAACCTAATAACTTTGATTTTTTATTTTTTAAGGATAAAAGCTCTTCCATTACTTGACTATTATCAAGACTTTTATCTTCGGAGAATTCAGAGGAACGGGTGACATAAGCTGTGTATACTTCTTCTCTTAACTTTCGATCATCCGCGTAAGTCATAATGGCGATATAACTCGGAATTTCTAAAGTCACCAAATAGCCTTTTTTTTCTTTAGCCTTTGCCATTCCCTTTAACATTTCAATTTCTGTTTCGGGTAATCCAGCAAGCGAGTTAACATCATCACAATGCTTGCTCCAACTCATAGTGGCATCCATAAGATTCTGCTCATACTTTGATGACAGTTCTGCTAATCTTGATTGAATTTTTGCATACTCTTTTTTATCTTTTTCATTTAAATCTAGCCCTGACAATTTAAAACCGATGAGTGCATCTTTAAGAATATGAATTTTTGTAGCAGATAGGTTTAGTTTCTTCCGTGATTGGTAAAGAGACTCAGTTAATTTGAAAAGCTCTTTATCTTGGCCTTGTTCCGTCGAATAATCAGTCAACAAAGCTAAAGCTTCATCATAGGCAACGCGTAATTCATCGCTATTACAGACACTATTTAAATGGGAAACTGGAGACCAAACTTTGCCTAATCGATCTTCCATCACTTCCAATGGATACATGAACTCGTCCCAATTAAAGCTTGGAGAGCCAAATAAGTTTTCTTTTAAACGCTTAACCGCTTTTTTATTACCATCAATCACTTGCTGAATCGCATCAGTAACATGTTCTGGCTTAATACTAGAAACTTGTTCTATAGGATTATTTAATAACAAGGGGTTGGTTATAGTCATACTAAAATTGCCAAAAGGGTTGATAACGCGCAAACTATCAGCATTATCAAAGACAAGCAAGTTTGGCTGCCTAATTAGACAGCGACAGAACAAAAGGCAAAACATTATGACAAATTCAAACTCTCATGATTACGACTACGATTACGTAGCGATTGGTGGTGGTAGTGGCGGTATCGCTTCTATTAATCGCGCTGCGATGTACGGGCAAAAATGTGCCATTATTGAAGCAAAAGAGCTTGGTGGAACTTGTGTAAATGTCGGTTGTGTCCCTAAAAAAGTCATGTGGTTTGCAGGGCAAGTGGCGGATGCTTTTAAATATGCACCAGACTACGGTTTTGACGTTGAATTAAAGTCACACTCATGGAAAACTCTAATTGATAACCGAGAAGCTTATATCAGCCGAATTCATTCCTCTTATGATAACCTTTTAGGCAAAAATAATGTGGATGTTATCAAGGGCTGGGCAGTTATTCAGAATAAAAATACCATTAAAGTGGGTGATCGTTCAATTACTGCTAAGAATATTTTAATCGCTACAGGCGGTGAGCCAAGCATTCCAGAAATTACCGGCAAAGAACACATATTAGATTCCGACGGTTTCTTCGCTTTAAAAAGCCAACCTAAAAAAGTGGTTATTGTGGGAGCCGGATATATAGCCGTAGAACTGGCGGGATTACTTAATGCCCTCGGAAGTGAAACTCACCTTGTTGTACGAAAAGAGAATCCTCTTCGTGAATTTGATGACATGATCAGAGATACACTAGTTGAACAAATGCAAGAAGAAGGGATCAAAATACATCGCCAAACTCAAATTACTCAAATTGATAAAAATAACGATCAACAGTTTGTCATTAGTACAAACTCAGACGCACCAATCCCAAATATTGATGCCGTAATTTACGCGATTGGACGCTCGCCAATCACTGCCGGAGTTGGCATTGAAAATGTTGAATTAGAGCTAGATGCAAGAGGCTATATTGTCACTGACGAATATCAAAATACCAATATTGATAATATTTTTGCGGTTGGTGACAATACCGGTCGCGCACAATTAACGCCAGTCGCTGTTGCAGCAGGTCGTCGGTTATCAGAGCGTCTGTTTAATGGTAAAACCAATGAAAAATTAGACTATACATTGATACCCACTGTGGTTTTCTCTCATCCAGCCATTGGAACTATCGGTTTAACAGAAATTGAAGCCAGGGCTGAATTTGGTGACTCTGTAAAAGTTTATACATCTGGTTTCACTGCAATGTATACCGCTATTACCGCACATCGCCAACCGACAAAAATGAAACTCATTTGCGAAGGTGACAATGAGCGAGTTATAGGCATTCATATTATCGGGTTAGGCGCAGATGAAATGCTACAAGGTTTTGCTGTTGCGGTAAAAATGGGTGCAACTAAAGCGGACTTTGATAATACTGTGGCTATTCATCCAACGTCAGCGGAAGAATTGGTGACGATGAGGTCTTAGTTAATCGTTAAAACAAAATTGAATATCTTAAATTCAGGTAATTTTAAAATATACTAGACTTTAATTTTACCCTAGAAAGAGTATTATAAATTCATCGGCGATATACAACCGTGCCAACAAATAAGATCCCGTTACAAACTCGCCTTTTGAAGAATCCCACTTCAAAAACTACAATAAATTCTATTATTAAAGACACCTAGGCTTAAGCCATTGATTGCCACACTTAAAAAATCTGACCATTATGTTCATGAAAAAACGATTCATCAGAATAATTTAGAAAAACTAACCAACCGAATATTTTAAACCTGAGTACAAAATCATTCGGACGGGAACAGTTCAATAATCGAAACTTGTAGTGCTTTTGCCATTAATATCACTTCAAAATCAGTTATTCTTCTTACCTTTGATTCAATTTTTGCCAAAGTACTACGGCTAAGATCCCATTCTAACAAATTGCATTTTGCGGCAAGTTGTTCTTGAGATAGCCCTTGTGCTTTTCTTATTTGTTTGACTTGAGAGCCAATGACATTCACAACTATTGCTCCGATATCGGAGCACTCGTCTGACAGATAATTTTATATTGATACACTGAAAGGAATATTGGGGCAATCGTTGGTCAAACTATTTAGAAAGGAGGTATTGATCGCAAGAAAAAACCAACTTTTAGGAGAAGTTTTACTAACTCAACCTTTTTCTTATAAGTTACTTTCGACGGCCATTATTATTACGTTAGTTATTATTGTTATTGTTATTGTTTTAACAAATGGTGAATACGCTCGGCGTGAAAAGGTTAGAGGTTACATAACGACAGATAAAGGGATCATAAAAGTCTATCCTACCCTTTCATGAACATTATTAGAGCTAAATGTTGGCGAAGGTCAGCAGGTCAAAAAAGCTCAGAGGGCGAAAGCCTTCCACAAATTATTATTCAAAAATTAGTA
>CAZRPK010000019.1:11258-35590 GCA_964601915.1 uncultured Kangiella sp.
TCAAAAAAGCTCAGAGGGCGAAAGCCTTCCACAAATTATTATTCAAAAATTAGTAAAAAAGCAAAAACTAATTAATTCAAAAGTTATTCAAGATGAACTGCTATCTTTTTTTGAAAGTGAAGAAATTAAAGAAAACATCAAAGCATATCAATCTGAAATCAATATTGCTAAAAAACGCTTATTTATTCTAAAAGAACGCCAGAAGCTGAGTAAACAACAGCTCGAAAAGACACTGAGTCTTCAGGCCAAAGATTTTGTGTCTGAGGGGCAAATATTGGTTACTCAAGAAAAACACCTGCAACTCAAAGCAGATATTCAAGCTGTTATTAAATTAAATAATATGTATAAGCAAACTCAATCTAGATTATTACAATCTCCCATAAAAGCAAGACGCTTAATGATAGATAACAAACATCAATTACTGGATTTAGAACAAAATATCATAGAATTAAATAGCCGCGAAAGTTACTCTATTAAAAGTACTATCAATGGAAAAGTTACGAGTATCCAATCAAAAACTGGCCAAATGGTAACAAGTAAGCACCCTTTATTAGCAATACTACCTGATGATGCAAAATATCAAGCAGAATTGTTTATCCCATCACGCGCCATTGGGTTTATTGAATCGGGTAAACAAGTCATGATCCGGTATGATGCTTTTCCTTATCAACAATTTGGACTCTATCAAGGAAGTATATCTGATATTTCAGGTTCTATTTTTCTACCGGGAGAGTTACCAGTTCCAGTTATATTGGAAGAGCCTGTTTATCGTGTGAAAGTTATTTTAAAATCACAGTTTGTGACTGCTTTCTCCAAGCAATTAACACTGCAAAGTGGCATGTTATTAGATGCCGATATTATTTTAGAAAAAAGAACTTTTGTAGAATGGTTGTTCGAACCTCTGTTTAGCTTAAAAAGTAATATATGAACAAAGGGACGTTATTAAAATTTAGTAGCCACAATAACTTGCCAATGATATATCAATCGGAAGCAGCTGAATGTGGGTTAGCTTGCCTCGCGATGATCGCTAACTATCATGACCACGAACTTGACCTTATTTTCCTACGGCATAAATACTCTATTTCATTAAAAGGAGCCACACTAGCAGAAATTACTCGAGTCGCCGAATCTTTACAGCTTTCTTCCAGAGCTTTACGCCTAGAATTAAATGAATTAATCCAGTTGCAAACACCATGCATTATTCACTGGAATTTAAATCATTTTGTAGTTCTGAAAAAAGCCACCAATAATTACATTATTGTCAATGATCCTGCCATTGGTGAGCGAAAATATAGCTACAATGAAGTTTCAGAAAAATTTACTGATATCGCATTAGAATTAACTCCCAATAGAAACTTTTGCCAAATAAAAGAAAATTCGGTTCTTAAACTTTCTAATTTTTGGGGTGGGTTGACAAATATTAAAAGCTTGCTATTGCAGATATTTTCATTATCTCTAGCTTTACAAGTGTTTGCGATGGCATCACCATTTTATATGCAAACAGCTATTGATAAGGTTTCTGTTAGTAACGACCTAGAATTGCTTAAAATTTTGGCAATTGCTTTTACTGGGTTGATGATTTTCAGTCTGATCACAAGTACTTTGCGTAGTTTTATTGTCCTCCGAATGGGCACACAAATGAGCCTGCAAATTGGTAGCAATTTATTTAGTCACCTTATTCGTTTACCAATTTCTTTTTTTGAAAAAAGACATATTGGCGACATAGTATCTAGATATTCATCTAGTAGTAACATTTATAACTTTTTAACGAATGGGCTAGTTGAAGTTTTTCTTGATGGCATTATGATGATAGGTATGTTGGCATTGATACTTATTTATAGCCCATTACTCGCATCTATAGTTTGTATCTCGTTAAGTTTATACGCTGTAATACGTACTATTTCATACAACATGCTTAAACAAAAGATTGAAGAATCGATTATTAAATCAGCCAACCAGTCGTCAGTTTTTATGGAAAGTATTAAAGGTATTCTTGCTATAAAATTATTTGGTAAGGAGTCACAAAGACAATCTTATTGGCAAAATAAATTTATTGAATCGCTCAATGCTGGTGTGGCAGTTAGTAGGGTCAATATCTGGTTCTCGGTGATAAACAAACTAATTTTTGGATTGGAAAATATTATCATTGTGTATTTTGCCATTGTACTGGTATTGGATGGTGAACTAACCATTGGAATGATGTTTGCTTTTATGTCATACAAGGCTAATTTTTCGTCTAGAGTTTCTTCATTGATAGAAAAAATTATCCAATATAATTTACTAAAACTACATTTGGATAGGCTATCCGATATTATTTTAACAAAATCGGAATTTATACCAACTGAAAGCAACAATCAATTTACCAATACACAGCTTAAAGGAAAAATAGAATTAGTCGATCTAGGATTCAGATATTCAAAAAACGATCCTTATATTTTCCGCCATGTGAACCTAATCATTAACCCTAGAGATTCAATCGCTATAACCGGCGCATCTGGTTCAGGAAAAAGCACATTATTAAAACTCATATTAGGGCTTATTGAACCATCAGAAGGCGATGTTTTAATTGATGGAAAGAGCATTAAACACTGGAATAAACAAAACCTCAGAAGCCAGATAGGTTCAGTCATGCAAGAAGATTGTCTATTTGCTGGCTCCATAACAGAAAATATTTCGTTCTTTGACCCAAAACTTGATTTTCGGCGCGTACAAGTTTCTGCATTTAAGGCACGAATTTTAAAGGAAATAGTAGAAATGCCTATGGGGTTTGAATCATTAGTTGGAGAATTAGGTTCTAGTTTATCAGGTGGTCAAAAACAGAGGCTCTATTTAGCTAGAGCCTTATATAAGCAACCAAAAATATTGGTAATGGATGAGGCAACTTCTCATCTTGATGTTAGCAATGAAAAATTAATTAACAAACAGCTTTCTAAATGGAAAATAACTCGAGTTATTTCGCGCACCGTCGAGAAACAATTGACAGTGCGGAGAAAATATACTGTTTAGATAACAATAAACTCGAAATTAAAAGCGTTCTAATCAAGGAACATTCAAACTAAACTTGTCAAGGAGACAAATGAAATGAGAAACTTAAGTAATACAGAGCTTAAATTAGTTGCTGGTGGTAGTATTAATGGGCAGAACGATATCACAAATTTAAGTGTGGATAGTTGCGTTCCAGATGGTTCAAACATGGTAGGCGGACTTACCGCTGGAGTAATTGGGGGACTTTTTTCTGGTGGCCCGCTTGGAGCTATTATATGGGGGGGCTGCAGGAGCCGCAGGTGGAATGGCTGCAGATGCAGTTGATTCCTGCTTGGCTGAAACTAATTCAGGGTCTGAAAGTAGTACTCCAGAAGCTAGTTCAACTGGAACTATTGGTGATGGTGAAGCAACTAATAACGGTACAGATATGCCATGAAGCTCTAGTACCAATGGTGGTTAAATAATCTCTAATAATTTGCATACAGCCAAAAAATCAAAAGACTTTTGGCTGTATGTTGTAAATATTGTTCATACTATTAAATATCAGCTTAGGAGGATAAACTAAATATGCTTTTCACAAAGAAAGAAATTCGAGCATTTGTAACAGTTGAAGCAAGGATGAAGAATCAATTTACTATTGCTCGTTTTATTTTAGTTTTAATTTTAATTTTATTTTCGTATGGCATTGCTTACGGTGAAGAACTTTATTGGCGTTCAATAAGTTTCGGTTTATTGGCACACTTTGTTTCTTTTTCTTTACAATTTAATAAAACACATATCAGCACTTTACTTTCTCTTTTATCGAGAAAAATAATGAGCGATCCTAACTCTCTATTACTATTATTAAATGAAAGAGAAATCAAAAACCACTCCAAACTTAAAGACTAATTATGCATTGTAAATCTATTACTCTTAATAAAAACCAAATACCGAGCTATGTACGATGAAAATCAAATACACATTATTACTTCTCATATTTATTTCATTATTTTTTATTTTATTCAACCCATTTTCAGGAATGAAAACAACCCCCACATTGGATCAAGAGTTAAAAAAATATATTATTTTAGAAAAATTAAATGAAATAAAAGAGTTTCTGAATCAAAATCAATACTTAGGTATAAACAAATTAAACGTTGTTTTTTCCACATTTGAAACTGTCAATGAAATAGTTGAAATGGATATGAAAAATATGCCAAGCATTCTTTTTAAGGGTTTTAGAGGCAATCATAATGAAGCAATTAAAAAACAAGCGAAAGTGGTGGCGTCACAACTTATAGCAAAATATAACTACAATGATAGTAGCATACATATTTTAAAGAATAACTTAAGTAAACTATTCAAACAACATAGCTTAAATAACCCAGAAAAAAAACAGCTTGTTCAATTGTTTATCGCTCATGAAATGTTTCATCAACTTCAAGATCTTAGGTTTGGTATAAAAAAGAGCATTGCGCGTATAAAAAGCAAAAATGAGTTGTTAATATTTCTGTCAATATTGGAAGGGCAAGCACAAATTTTTATGAAGTCATATGCTAAAAACAACAGTATTCCCAATAAGCTAGTTAAATTAATTGGATATGTTGAGTTTAATAGTGCAACATTACCACCCTATATGATCTCTGCAACAAAACAAAGTATGAACTTCCCTTATCAGAAAGGAAGTCATTATTTGGAGCAAAAATATGGCGACAATATAGATGGTATATGGACTGAATACGAAAATCTTCCTAACTCAATCTATAATATAGTTCACAATACGAATACAGTATCATTACAAAGTGAAGACTTGTCATGGTTATTAGATATAATTGAAGACAGCTATTTGGGCTGTTCAGTAAATAAAAAGACATTCGGTTTCTTTGATCTCTATTTAACCTTTATAGGATATGGGAATAAATTAAGTTCTAAAATTATTGAATCAATTTATCAAGCTGACATACATTCGCTGACATGTGATAAAAGTAACCTTTCTTCGGTTTCAATGATTAGAAGAAATACCGTTATAAAAACTGAATTAAATAATGACTTTATTGCTATAACGAGAGAAAACCTAAATCAGACATCAAAGCACTACAATTTTAAAGTAAGCAACTATCACGAGAAAATATTATTTGAACCCTCAGGGCACATCATTTCTTATGAGTTAACTGCAAAAAATGGCGTCAAAACGAGCTATAAAATACTTCGATTATTTAACGATAACTATATTATTGAATGGCAGGACATCGGTGACCACGTAAATTTCGACAAAATAATAGCACGCGTAAGGTTCAATAAATAATATTGCTAGAGACCTTTGCATGAAACTTGTGATGCTATCCAGTATCGCTTTTGATTATTGAATATAAAGACCACCGAACATATTGGCATGATTAAGAATATGGTAAAGACTATATATTTCTCTTCTCATTGAATTGCCTGATTGGATCGAATGATATTTTTGGTAATGCTCAAAAAAATCAAATCCTGGATTTCCAAAAGGCTCTAACATCACTAAATCAACTTCATAATCCGCATAATAACAGGCAGGATCATCGATTAAAGGTAAACCATCACTCAAGTAACCAATATTTCCTTGCCATAAATCGCCGTGAACTAAACATGGTATTGGTTGATGTTGATTTAAAAACACTGATATTTTTTTCAACAATTTTTTTGTTTGAACTAACGAATGAGTGAATTCTAACTTTTTCAACTGTGGTTTTAGTCGATGCTTAGTAAAAAACTCACCCTCATTTTTACACCATTTATTTTGCTGGATACTTAAACCAATAAAATTATCAGATTCAAAACCAAAGCTAGATTGAGTTTGTAAATGGAGATTGGCTAACGCTTTTGTTAATTTAAATGTATTACCTTTTGCATTCATTTCTACAAATTCTAAAACCAAATACGACTTATCTTCAAGCACACCTTTGGTGATGACTTCAGGAGTTCTAAATGTTTTACTTGTAGCAAGTGCCTTCAATCCTACGCACTCAGCTGAAAACATATTTTCTAACCTTGATTTATTGATCTTTGCGAAATATTGGACTTGCTTGTTTGACAAACAATAGGCTTGATTTATATTCCCACCAGAAAGATCTAGACGAGATTCTGTTGAAAAATAAAACCACTGCACCACTACTAGCCATGAGTGCTGCATTCGCCATGTGTGTGTTATTAAACATATGTAAAACATGTCAGGCAACTAATTATTCGTCTAAATTTTATTCCGACAAAGACAATATTACGATTCATAGAAATTATGGTAAAGCGACCTATCATGTTAATGATAAAATATTCACTTATGATCAATTAACCGATAGCCAGAAAAAAAATATCCTAGAGATGGAAAAAAGTCTAGAAAAACTCGAAATCGCGATAGACATTGATAGCGAGGCTATGGAAAAATGGGCAGAAAAAATGGGACTTATTGCTGACGGTATGGAAGAAGATGCTGAGCAATTAGAAGATGTACTAGAAGACCTTGAATTTTATGGAAGCTCTTTTAAACTTAGTGAGATGACAAAAAAAATAGAAGTAAAAATGCAAATATTAAAAACTAAAATGAAAATTATACAAATTAACATGCCGAGTATTGATAGAGCTAAAATCAAAGCTCTCGGGAAACAAGCCGAAGAATATCAAAATCTACTGCTAGAAATTTCGGAAACTATTTAGTCAGAATAATTTTTTAATCATGCACACTTCAACGCCAAAACTTGTTCTTGCAAATACTCGCTAGTGACATTTTCAGCCGGTATTAACTCTCCCACTACAAGCTCAATTTTGGAATAGAACCTTTTAGGTAAACCCTTCATAGCTTCACCGCCAGAACGGCTAAACCAACTGCCCCAAAGTCCTTTTAACGCCATAGGAACAACAGGGACTGGTGTTCTTGAAATGATCTTCTCAATACCCTGCTTAAACTCACCTAACTCACCATCAGCCGTCAGCTTCCCTTCAGGAAAAATACAAACCACTTCGCCTTGTTCTAACGCTTCTGCAATTTTATCAAAAGCCTGGTCTTTTATCTTTGCATCTTCATGTGCAGGTGCTATAGGGATGGCACCTATAATTTTAAAGAAGCCTCCAACGATTGGCATTTTAAAAATCCGATGATCCATAACAAAGCGAACGTTACGTTTACAATAACCGCCAATAATTAATGCATCAACAAAACTGACGTGATTGCAAACTAAAACACAGCCATCTTTTTTGGGAATTGAATTTAAATTTAATTGCCTCATTCGATAAAGCGTATTGATCAAACACCAAGTAATAAACCGTGTAATAAATTCTGGTGCTTTGGTGAAAACGTAAATTGCGACAAAGATATTGATGATCCCCGTAATCAGAAATAATTGAGGTATCGAATAATCCATTGATAACAGAACCATTGAAAACAATCCTGATACTACCATAAAGAATGCATTCACAATATTGTTACCAGCCATCACTCGAGACAAATATTTTTTATCACTACGTTGCTGAATTAATGCATAAAGCGGTACGGTAAAAATTCCACCGAAAATACCGATCATAATAACATCAAAAATTATTCGATAGGTACCAGCCAACTCAATAAATTGTATTGCAGAATAAACCGCCGTTAAACCCGTTTCTGGATTGGCATAATAAAGATCAATCGCGAATACACTTAAACCAATCGCACCAATAGGAACCAAACCAATTTCGACTCGGCCACTTGACAGTTTTTCGCAAAAAATGCTACCGATTGCAATGCCGATCGAAAAAATAGCGAGTATTAGAGTCGCAACACTTTCTTTGCCAGCTAAAGAATACTGCGTATAGCTTGCGATTTGAGCCAGAAAAACGGCTCCATAAAACCAGAACCAAGAAATACCCAGGATTGCCAAAAAAACCACTTTATTACTTTTTAAAAATTTGAGATTACTTACCGTTTCTGTAAAAGGATTCCAATTAATTTTTAATTCAGGTGCTACAGGAGGTGTCTCTGGGATCTGCCTACTTGTTAAATAACCAACAACGGAAATGCTTAATACGGTTATAGATAGCCAAAAGGCAATATCCATATCTAACGCAGCGATGGCACCGCCAACTATTGTTCCAATCAATATCGCTAAAAAAGTTCCAGATTCTATTAACGCATTACCACCGACTAATTCATCATCATCCAAATGCTGGGGTAATAGACCATATTTAATCGGACCAAAAACCGTTGACTGAAAACCTAAGAGAAATAATACGACTAAAAGTAACTCAGTATTATCTAAGTAAAGACCTATAGTCGCTAAAATCATAATGCCAACTTCTGCGAGTTTTATATATTGAATGCTGATAGATTTTTCAAACTTATCCGCTAATTGACCAAAGGTTGCGGAGAATAAAAAGAAAGGTAAAATAAAAATCACGGCGGCAGCAGTTACTAACAATTTTGAATCCATGCCTAAAGCAGACAACCCTCTAAAACCGATTAAAATAACCAACGCGTTTTTAAAAACATTATCATTTAACGCACCAAAAGCTTGGGTCAAAAAAAACGGCAAAAAACGTCTTTGCTTTAACAGTGCAAATTGATTTGGCTCTTTACTGGTATTAGGTTGTTTATACATATTCTTATCCATTTGAAATTCAAAGCAGACTTAATTCTCTTATCTTAAATTAATTCTATTTCTGGGAATTCTTCACTCCATTGACAAAACACCCATTTTTAAGAAAGTGGATACTTTGTTCGATAAGCCGACTATCCCACATCATAAAGGAATGATGCAAGGGCATAACTATAAAGTCGGACATATTGCTACATTGGGTACTGGATATCTCTACTATTTATTTTGTCTAGTCTTTAAGGTTAAACAACCGACAAGTATTTTGATAACAATCTGTCACCAGTCTTTCAAGACTCATATCTCTAGCTTCTGCAATTCTACTTGCTATATGCGGTAAATATTGCGGTAAGTTACGGCTACTTTTTGCTTTTTCTCTAAGCGCTTTAGGTAAATTTCTAGGCAAAAGATAAGGTGCATCCGTTTCCAACAAAAGACGATCGTTTGGAATCAAATGAACACTATTGTATAAATCTACACCTCGTCGCTCATCACAAATCCAACCGGTTATGCCGATATATAAATCTAGATCAAGATACGCCTTCATATGCTCAGCTTTACCTGTAAAACAATGTACCACTCCACCGCTCAGATGAGGAGCATATTTTTTTAGTAACTTATATTGCTCCTCAAAAGCATCTCTTTCATGCAAAAAAACCGGCTTTTGAATATCAACAGCTAATTCTAATTGCTGCTCAAATACCTTTAATTGAACCTCTGTTGGAGAAAAATTCCGGTTGAAATCTAAACCACACTCACCAACAGCAACAACATTTTTTTCATTTAACAGGTTTTCAACGTTTGTTAAATGTTCGAGAGTAAAGTCTTTCGCATAGTGCGGGTGACAACCCGCAGTTGAATAAAGTCTTTGGGGATTATTCTTGGTTAATTCGAATGCTTTTATACTCTCAGTAAGATTTGTACCGGTGACGATTTGCTTAACCACCCCTAAAGCACTTGCCTGTTGAATAACCGTTTCTCGGTCTTTGTCAAATCGCCTATTAGTGAGATTGGCTCCAATATCAATATATTTGAGTTGATTCTGTAATTCATTATCCAATTGGTTCACAATTTACTCCCTATAAGCTGAACAAACTTATTTAAGCTATTCATCTTGAGCTATACTAACATCAATTCAAAAAATCAATTTGGTGATCCTGTGGCAGACTATACCCTTTATGGCGCTGATTTTTCAATGTATAGCGGAAAAGTACGTGCTTACCTACGTTATAAACTTTTTGACTTTAATGATGTATTATCAACGGTTAGTGTTTACAAAAAAATCATAGTGCCAAAAACTGGTGTTAAATACATACCAGTTGTAAAAACACCGACTGACGAGTATCTACAAGATACCACTAATATCATCGATCACTTAGAAGAAATCCCTTCCAGTCGCCCTGTTTATCCCACAACACCAAAGCAAAGACTCGTCTCTCTTTTACTTGAACTATATGGTGATGAATGGCTAGTGATGCCTGCGATGCACTACCGTTGGAATTTTGATTCTGTTAACCAACCGTTTTTATATAAAGAATTTGGAAGTATTCTTACTCCTAATATGCCTGGATTTATTAAACATTTTTTAGGCAAAAAAATTGCTAGTAAGTTTAAAAGAATGGTTCCGGAAATTGGTATCACAGAAAAATCAATTCCTAGTCTAGAAAAATGGTTTGAAAAAGAATTTTTACCGTCGCTCAATGAGCATTTTTCACATTATGACTTTTTATTGGGGAGTAAACCTTGTATTGCGGATTTTGGTTTTATCGCTTCACTTTGGGCTCCTTTATATCGTGACCCTTATCCTAAGAAATTAATTTCTGAACAAGCTCCGAAAGTAGTAAAATGGATAGAGAGAATGAAAGATGCCTCTAACATTGATGGTGAACTTTTACCTAATGATGAAATTCCAGAAACACTTTTTCCTATTCTTAAAAATCTCTTTGAATTTCAGTGGCCGGTATTAGAGGATACTTCTATCCGATTGGCTGACTGGTACGCAAAAGAAACCAATAATATTGCTCCAGCACATTCCGTTGAAGTACCTAGAAGGCTTGGAATGCATCAATTTAGAATTGGCGATGCTGAAGAGCAACGAACCGTCATGCCTTTTTCACAATGGATGATGCAAAGACCACTTAATTATTACACCTCACTCACTTCAGATGAAAAGAAATCGGTCGATCCGCTATTAAAAGAAGTGAATGGATTGTATGCGATGCGTTTTAAAATTGAAAACCAAGTAATGAGAGAAAATAATAAAATCGTAATTCGAGCCGTTTAACGTTAGTCAATCAAAATTAAGAACCTAAATGCATCTAATACGCTTAATCGCTAATGCTCTGTCGTTTTTGATTACCTAAAATAGAATATAAATAAACTACAATTAAACATAAAACAACACTTACACTAAACAACCAAAACTCGCCGTAAAGATCTAACATTATCCCACCACCAAGTGGTGCTAACGCATATCCCAATGAGTAAAACGAACTTGCTCCAAAATATGCTCCTCGTAAATGATCAGGTGCTATTCTGTCAAGATGAACATTCATAGTATGAAAAAGATAGAGCTATCTTTAGCGTATTCCAAAAAAGTATTTAGAATGCTCCTAGTTTCTATTTTCCGCCGGCTCTAATTTTTATTAATTCGCTAAGTAACCACCTGCTACTTTTAATTATCGGTCTGTTTTTACAATGTATTCTATAATACTTTCCAGATAATTTACTTTTTGTTGCTGAATACTTAATAAAATCTTCAGCTTGAGAGAACGAAACATTAAATGCTAATGTTAAGAGTGTTAATTTTATTTTTTTATAAATTCGTCCTGTTAAATATTTTTAATATTAATGAGGTCTTCTTCGTTCTTTTGCTCTTCCAAACGCTTAGTCATTTCTTTTCTTTTGTCACAAGGTTCATCGCAATCACAAACCTTATCTAAACCAAGATCAGAAATCCCACCACAACTGCCTTTGATTTTTTTCTTTTGAAAAATATAACCAACTGACATTATTGTCACTATGATTAACATCAATGCAAATGTAAGAATAAATATTTCCAAAATCTAATCTCTATTTTCGTTCGATATATGATCTAAAAACTTAGAACTATATCGTTCAACAAAGCCTTCTTCTGTTTTTACCAACAAATAGATAGCTAAACCTTTCGATTCTGCAAAGGCTAAAGACACCTCATCACCCATTACCATAAATGCCGTTGCATAAGCGTCAGCTAGCATTGTTTGTGAATGCAAAACAGTCACAGATGCTAAATTATGTGTAATGGGCCTTCCTGTTGTTGGATCAATCGTATGCGAATATCTCACACCATTTTTTTCAAAATAATTTCGATAGTTGCCGGACGTAGCTACGCCTAAATCATTTGGTTCAAAGACTTTTTGAATCTGGCGAGTCTTTTCAATAGGAGCTTCAATGGCTAATCTCCAATTTTTTAATTTGGGATTTTTTCCTTTTGATGCTGTTTCACCGCCAATCTCAACTAAATAATTTTGAATACCTTGATTTGAAATAAGGTTTGCAATTTGATCGACACCATAACCTTTTGCAATTGCGGACAAATTGACTGAAAGCGATTTTAAGTCTTTTTGAATACAGCTCTTTTTAAGATGTAATTTTAAATAACCTACTTGTTTTAAAAGCTTAGATATAGTTTTGTTACTCGGAATATGATCATTGGTCTTTTTTGTATCGAAGCCCCACTCTTTAATTAACGGATCAAGCGTTACATCAAATTTACCATTGGTTTGTTCACTAATCGCTAAAGCTTGTTCAATAACAAATAAATTTTCTGGTGACATTGGAATACAAAGTAAACTTTCATTTTTATTAAATAATGAAAGTTCTGAATTTTTTATATAAGTAGACATTAATTGATTAATTTCAATTAATCGAGTATCAATTTTTTGTTGTAAAAAAATTTGTTCTTGTTGAGTGGATTCGATGGTTATTTGATAGGTTGTACCCATGGTAAAACCAATGAGCTGATGATATTTTTTTTCATCGGCATTATTTACTTTATTATCACAAGATGAAATAATTAAAAGTATCATTGCTAGAAGAGGTTTGATTCGCATAGTCGAGAAACCTATAAATCGCCTCGCCTTTGACGGGAGAGGGTTGGAGAAAGGGTGAAAAGCTAAATACTATCCACCAAAATCATCTAAGAAAATATTATCTCTTTCAACACCTAAATCTTCTAACATTTTAATTACTGCCGCATTCATCATTGGTGGTCCACACATATAATATTCACAGTCTTCAGGCGCGTCGTGAAATTTTAAATATTCATCATGAAGTACGTTATGAATAAACCCAGTTAAACCATCCCAACTATCTTCTGGTTGAGGATCAGAAAGAGCAACATGCCATTTAAAATTGTCATTTTCTTTTGCTAATTGGTCGTATTCATCATCATAAAACATTTCACGCTTACTGCGAGCGCCATACCAAAAGGAAATTTTTCTATCTGTTTCTAAACGTTTTAATTGATCAAAAATATGTGAACGCATTGGAGCCATTCCAGCACCGCCACCTATAAAGACCATTTCATTTTTAGTTTCTTTGGCAAAAAATTCACCGTAAGGACCTGAGATTGTAACTTTATCACCCGGCTTTAAATTGAAAATATAAGACGACATTTTACCAGCTGGTAAAGTCATATTTCTTGGAGGCGGTGAAGCAATCCGAACATTTAACATGATGATCCCTTCTTCACCGGGATAGTTTGCCATGGAATAAGCGCGTGTCACATGTTCTTTTACTTCGGAAACAACATCCCAAATTTTAAAGTGATCCCAGTCTGGATGATATTCTGGATCAACATCAAACTCTTTATAGCTTAACTTGTACGGAGGGCATTCAATTTGAATATATCCGCCCGCTTTAAATGGAACGCTTTCACCTTCAGGTAATTTTAAAACTAATTCTTTAATAAACGTCGCTTTGTTATTATTAGAAACAACTTCACATTCCCATTTTTGTACACCAAAAATTTCTTCAGGTAATTCAATTTCCATATCTTGCCTAACATTCACTTGGCAAGATAAACGATAACCATCTTTTGCTTCACGTTTATTAATGTGACCTTCTTCTGTTGGAAGAATTGAACCGCCACCAGACTTAATAATACATTTGCATTGACCACAAGTACCACCACCACCACATGCTGAAGGAACAAACATACCAACATCCGCAAGTACGCCTAAAAGTTTTCCACCAGCATTTGTTGTGATCGCTTTATCATCTTCCCCATTCACGCCAATACGAACGGCTCCGCTACTAACCAAACTAGATTTAGCTGCAAGAATAATTAGTACCAAAGTCAAAATGACTAAGGTAAACATACTCACACCAATAATGATCGTATTTAACATTTTTTAATTCCTTCTTATTAAAGTTGAACGCCAGAGAATGACATAAATGCTAATGCCATTAAGCCAACAGTAATAAAGGTAATACCTAAACCGCGAAGTCCATCTGGTACATCGCTGTATTTCATTTTTTCTCTAATTCCGGCTAGTGCAACAATTGCTAACATCCAACCAAAACCACTACCGATTCCATAAACGACTGACTCAGCAAAATCGTACTCTCGTTGAATCATAAACAAACTGCCACCTAATATTGCACAGTTAACGGTAATTAAAGGAAGAAAAATTCCAAGAGCTTGGTAAAGCGCAGGAAAAAATTTATCTAAAATCATTTCCAAAATTTGAACAATCGCAGCAATAACACCAATATAAACAATCAGTCCTAAAAAACTTAAATCAGCTTCTGGCATACCAGCCCAAGCTAATGCACCGTCTTTCAATAAATAAGTCGATAACAAATTGTTTACTGGAACAGTTATGGCTTGCACAACTACAACCGCTACACCTAAACCAATGGCCGTTTGAACTTTTTTAGAAACAGCTAGGAAAGTACACATCCCTAAAAATGCAGATAAAGCCATGTTTTCTATAAAAACTGAGCGAATAAATAAACTAATATAATGTTCCATTAGTTAGACTCCTCAACTTGTTCAGGCTTCCAAGTGCGGAGTGCCCAAATAAATAATCCGATAATAAAAAAAGCGCTCGGCGGCAATAATAACAATCCATTAGTTTGATACCAACCACCATCTTTGATAGGGTGCAAAATGGTAAATCCTAAAATGCTTCCTGAGCCAAATAATTCTCTGATCACGGCAACTACGATCAAAATTGCTGAGTAGCCCAAACCATTTCCGATACCATCGAAGAAGCTCATAATAGGTCCATTTTTCATAGCGTAAGCTTCGGCTCGTCCCATAACGATACAGTTGGTAATAATCAAACCAACAAAAACTGACATTTGTTTAGCGGTACCAAAGGCGTAAGCCTTTAGTAATTGATCGACAACGATTACTAAGGATGCAATGACTGTCATTTGAACAATAATACGAATACTCGAAGGGATCTGCTTTCTAATTAAGCTAATCAACATATTCGAACATGCTGTAACCAATGTGAGAGCCAAACACATCACTAAAGCCGTTTCTAATTTACTGGTAACCGCGAGCGCGCTACAAACACCTAACACTTGAAGCGCTATTGGATTATTGTCCAGAATAGGTTTAAGAATAACGTCTTTTAATTCTTGCTTATTGATAGCCATGCTTTTATCGGACATGATTAAGCCCCCTTCACATTTAAATTAGCTAGGAACGGTCCAAAGCCATCTTCACTTAACCAATAATCCAGCATATTTTGCAATCCGCGAGTGGTCATGGTTGCACCGGATAGTGCATCCACTTCAAATTCATTTTTAGGAATGCTTTTAACTAGTTTTAATGCTGGCTTACCATTATCATCAAGCAATTTTTTATCGACCCAAAGCGCCAACCACCGTGGATTTTCAACTTCACCACCAAGACCTGGCGTTTCACCCTGTTCATAAAATTTCAAACCGACAATCGATTGTTTATCGGCTTTAAGTGCAATAAATCCGTATAAAGTAGAAAACAAACCTTTTCCATGGATCGGTAAAATAATAGTTTGAATTTGTTCACTGTCTTTCACTAAATAGACTGAAGCAATTTTTGAACGACGACCGATTCGTGCGAGATCATTTTCAATCGCAATACTAGTATGATTTTCCTTTGCGAGTTTACGTTGATCAAACGAATCCGGATTACTGACAGAAACATATTGGCCCGTTTCTAAATCAACAAATTTTTGTTCTATATTGGCAAAGGCTTTTTCAATATCCGTATTTCCAACCCCAGACGCTTGGTCAAGCAAATTGGCAACCACTAAAATATTTTTTTTCTTATCTAATGACGCATTAGCAAGTTGTTTATCTTTAAGTAAAACAGCAGCGCTAGAAACAATCACTGAACAAACCAAACACAAAATAACTGCGACAGTAATCATTTTTACAAAACTTTCGGAACTTGTTTTAACTAAGTCTGAACTATCTGTATTAACTGACATAACGCTTAGCCCTCCGCTTAATATTGGCTTGAACGACAAAATGATCAATCAAAGGCGCAAACAAGTTTGCAAATAAAATGGCTAACATCATGCCTTCTGGAAAGGCTGGATTAACCACTCGGATCAACACACACATTAAGCCAATTAAAAATCCAAAATAAAACTTACCTTTATTAGTTAATGAAGCAGATACCGGATCGGTTGCCATAAACACCATGCCAAAAGCAAAACCTCCGGTGACTAAATGCCATTCCCATGGCATAGCAAACATCGCGTTAGTCTCGCTTCCAATCCAATTAAGCAATAATGAAGTCGCTACCATACCGGTAAAAACACTGAAAATAATTCTAAAAGATGCAATACGAAGATAAGCTAAAAACAAGCCACCAATCAAAATCATCAAAGTGGAAACCTCTCCAATGGCTCCAGGGATCAATCCATAAAAAGCATTCCACCAATTTTCATCAATCGCATAAGTTAAATTACCGACCGCAGCGGTCGCTAAAGGTGTTGCACCAGAAAATCCATCAACAACATTCCAAACATCACCTGACATATCACTTGGATAAGCAAAAAATAGAAATGCTCGTCCCGCTAATGCAGGATTAAGAAAGTTTTTACCGGTTCCGCCAAAGACTTCTTTTGCAATCACAACTCCGAAACTGATACCTAATGCAACTTGCCAAAGAGGAATTTCTGCAGGAAGAATTAATGCAAAAAGAATCGAAGTCACAAAAAATCCTTCATTTATCTCATGACCTCTAACCGAAGCAAACAAAACTTCCCAAAACCCGCCAACAATAAATGCCGTTGCATAAATAGGGACAAAATAAAGAGCGCCGATATAAAGCGAGCTTAAAATATCTTGAGAATAAGCTGCGCCAAATAAATCCATCATATAACCGCGCCAACCACTTAGTTCAGTTACGCCTGTTTGAGCCATTGCGTCTACAGCCTGATAACCTACGTTATACATTCCCCAAAACATCGCGGGGAAAGTACAGGCCCAAACAAAAATCATAATTCGCTTTAAATCAATACTATCTCTTACATGCGAAGCCGAACGAGTCACATGACCTGGCGTATATAAAATGGTCGTTCCGGCTTCATAAAGTGCATACCACTTTTCATATTTACCGCCTTTATCAAAATGCGGCTCTAAGTGATCGAGATATTCTCTTAAACTTTTCATTAACCTTCCTTCTCAATGGTGGTTAGCACATCACGAAGGATGGGGCCGTATTCATATTTACCCGGACATACAAAAGTACAAAGTGCTAAATCCTCTTCATCAAACTCTAAACAACCTAGTTCTTGTGCGCCATCGGTATCGCCAACAACAATCGCCCTAATTAATTGAGTTGGTAGAATATCCCAAGGCATTACACGCTCGTAACTACCAATTGGCATGATCGCTCTTTCACTACCGTGGGTTGATGTATTCAACGGAAATTGCTTTTTAGGGGTTAAATGAGAAATAAATGCCTTCGTCATAGAAAATTTATCCACACCAGCATGCAACCAACCAAATAATTCTTTTTCACGACCTTCTGCCAATACACTTATCTGATTATGATAACGTCCTAAAAACGCTCTGTGGTGAACAGCAATGTGACCATTAAATACAGAACCCGAAATCACTCGCTCATCACTTGGGTTAATTTGGTCTTTTAGCAATTCTTCAATATTTGCGCCTTGCTTAGTCCTGATTAGACGAGGTTCTTTAACCAAAGGACCCGCAATTGCAATCACACGGTCACAATTTAACCTACCAGTAACAAATAACTCGCCAATAGTAATAACTTCTTGATAATTAATATGCCAAACTTGTCGATTGGCATTAACTGGTTTTAAAAAGTGAATATGCGTACCGACATTGCCTACAGGATGTACACCAGAAAACGCCTGATAGTTAGCAACTTCATTTTTTCCAATATTCAATCCTTGGTCGCCATCGTAACTGACAAACAGTTCACCTTCGGTCAACTGTTTAAGAATGGTTAAACCATGATTAAATTCAGACTCTTTTTCTTTTATTACCACCTGAGGATCAGCCGATAATGGATTAGAATCCATTATCGAAACAAAAATGGCTACTGGAGAGTCTCCACGCACAGGGACTTTACTGTTTGGCCTAGTTCGAAGCGCAGCCCATAGGCCTGCTTGATTAAGTCGTTCGGTAATGTTTTCTTTACCAATAAAAGCCAGTTGATCAAGAGATGTTTTTTCAAATTGAACACTTTCATCTCCTTCAACTTCAATCACAACAGAAAGCAACTTACGCTTTGCTCCACGGTTTATAGCAATAATTTTACCGCTAGCAGGCGCTGTATAACGAATGCCTTCGTTCTTTTTATCTGTCCACATCAAATCGCCACATTTAACTTGGTGGTCAATTCTAATATGCATAGAAGCTTTCATGCCGATATAATCCTCTCCAAGCAAAGCAACTTGAGTCATTGGAGGACCTCTATGAATTTCCTGTTTAGGGCTTCCAGTAATTGGAAGGTCTAAACCTTTTTTGATTTTTATCATAAATTTTTCTAGTTTTATGTTAATAAAATTACTATAGTCTAGATAGTACGTAATTACTTGGGGTTTTTGCGGTAGTATTTGGGCAAAAAGCCTTCTCTAAACAAGCGAATAATAAGAATAAAACCCGTTTATTTTCAACTTCAAACGGGATAAGAATTGCATCTCTTAAAAACCGCGTATTATACTGGGAAGAATGGATAATTGACCAGCAGAAAAACACACATTTTGGCAACCTTTTTTTATAAATTTAATTTGGCTTATTTTTATAGATTAAGAGTGGAAAAATTCAAATGATTTGGCGACGCTCAATAAAGAACCGTCTCATTTTAATCATTCTCACAATTTGTATCTCAGCGTTAAGCATGGGAATGCTTGCTATCGGCATCAATAATCATCAATTAAATAAAGATGCAATAATTAAAAATGCGACCTCTCAAGCCAAACTACTAGCGGATCTCGCACTAGAACCTTTATTAAAAGATGAATTAAGCTCCGTATCATCGGTTTTACAAAATGCTTTTTTAGATAGTTATTCGAGTGGCGCTATTTTTGATGCTATAGGTCAACAAATAGCCATTAAAGAAAGTTCTGACAGAAAGTACATTAGCGATTCCGAATATAAAAACATTACTACCGCTAGGTGGGGCTCAAAGTTTTTATATGTTTGGCAAATCGCAGAAAAAAATAATGAATTAGTTGGTGTTGTTTATCTAAAAATTTCACGGCGAGATTTTGATAAGCAAACTCGTACCTATTTCTTTTATAGCTTAATCATCTTATTCATTCTAAGTTTTATTATTTACCTAGTCGCTCAAAAAATGCAAAAAAGCATTTCTACTCGACTTGTCACCCTAGAGCAGTTCAGTCGCAGAATACGTCACAGTAACAATTACGCCATTAGAGTCCCAAATTATGGTGAAGATGAAATTGGCTCCCTGGCTCGCTCTTTTAATCTCATGCTAGAAACTATTGAAAAAAATCAGCATGAAAAAGATCTCGCCCACGAAGCACTTCATATAAACCGAAGGCGGTTAGAGAGCGCGGTAAAAGATTTACAATATTTAGCTAATTATGACTCACTTACTCAGTTACCTAACCGTGCTCTTTGTATGGATCGTATCAAAATTGCAATCAAAGTAGCCTCAAGAGAAAACATTATGATGGCTGTGATGTTTCTTGACCTTGACCATTTTAAAGATGTCAATGACTCGCTGGGTCATGCCGTAGGTGATCAACTATTAAAATCTACAAGTTTACGGTTGCAAGAGCATATCCGAGAAGATGATACCTTGGCTCGGCTCGGCGGCGATGAATTTGTCATCATCTTAAATAGGATCAGAAAGACTGAAAATGTAATCGATGTTGTTGAAAAAATCGTTTCTAGTTTTGATAGCCCTTTTGAACTTTCTGGTTTTCAAGTCAACGCCACAGTCAGTATTGGTGTCTGCCTATACCCTAGTGACGGTATGGACGTTGACTCATTAATGAAAGCGGCAGATGCTGCCATGTATAAAGCCAAAGAAGCTGGGCGAAATACCTACGAGTTCTATGAATCTCATTTAAACCAACTTGCCAACAGGCGTCATCAACTTGCTAACGAGTTAAGAAATGCGATTAAAAATGATGAACTTTATTTAGCATTCCAACCACAGCTCAACTTACCCAAAAATAAAATTATCGGAGCAGAAGCATTAATTAGATGGCAGCACCCAATTCTTGGAAATATTAGCCCTGGTGAGTTTATACCCGTTGCAGAAAATACGGGAATGATCAAAGAAATAGGTGACTGGGTGCTCGAACAAACCTGCATAACGCTCGCAAAGTGCTTACAAGAGAAAATAATCATACGAATAGCAATTAATCTATCCGCATTGCAATTTAAACAAGCAGATCTCGCATCTTCTATTGGTAAAACCTTAAAATCTTACCGTATCCCTCCTCATTTGTTGGAAGTAGAAATTACAGAAAGTATGGTTATGCGAGATGTCAATAAAGCAGTCGCGATACTAGAAGAAATAAAAAAGATGAATATTAAGATAGCAATCGATGATTTTGGAACTGGCTATTCTTCATTATCTTATTTAAGACGTTTTCCACTAGACGCTCTAAAAATTGATCGGTCTTTTGTGGATGAACTGGTTGTAGATAAAGATGATACCGCGATTACATTAGCAATCATCTCAATGGCAAAAAGTTTAAGGCTGGAAGTCATTGCAGAAGGCGTAGAAACTAAACAACAGTTTGATTTTTTAGCTAACAACCACTGTGATGACATACAAGGCTATTTCTTTTCCAAGCCTTTAAAAGAAGAAAATTTTATAAACTTTCTAAAGGAGTATTCTGCAAAAAATAGCTAAATATCCAATATTTAGGCAATGAAACTATATTGTGAGCAATATTACCCGTTAATCAGTTGTATCTAAACCGCCAGTCAGGTAATATTTGCGCCCTTTTTGTGGGTCCCTTTTAAACCAATATTCTAGAATTAAGCAATTAAATTTGAATTACTTTGGTAATAATGAAAAATTCAAGAACTCAATTAATCGCAGGAAACTGGAAAATGAACACCTCCAGAGTCGAAGCTATACGGCTAGCGAGTCAAATAATTGCGTCCTCTGATACCAGTGAAACAGCTAATTGTTTAGTGATTGTGCCAAGCATCCATATTGCGGATGTTGAAGGGCTCGGTAAACATAGCCATGTACTACTTGGTGCTCAAAATGCTCATTGGGAAGAAAGTGGCGCATACACTGGTGAGTTAAGCATCAAAATGCTTAAAAATTATGGTGTTAAATATTTATTAGTTGGTCATTCAGAACGGCGCGAAATGTTTGGGGATAGCGACCAAAATGTCGCAAAAAAGTTTGTCTCAGCAATAAAAAATGATATTAAACCCATCCTTTGTATTGGTGAAACACTTGAACAAAGAGAAAGTGGACAAACATTAGATATATTGTTTGCTCAATGTAAAGTAGTAGTCGAGCTTGCTGGTATTGAGTCTTTTGCCAATGCTTGCGTAGCTTACGAACCAATTTGGGCAATCGGAACTGGCAAAACAGCCACTCCAGAACAAGCACAAGACACACATAAAGCCTTAAGAGATTGGTTTGCGAAGCAAAATGAAGAGATCGCAAATAATTTACAGTTTTTATACGGTGGAAGTATGAACGGCAGTAATGCCCAAGAATTACTTTCACAATCAGACATAGACGGCGGATTAATTGGTGGAGCCTCACTAAAAGCCGAAGAATTTTTAAAAATATACTCATTAGCAGGATAAAAAAATGGAAGAACCAATTTTAATCGTTTATTTAGTCGTTGCCATCGCTTTAGTCGGCATCATTCTTTTACAACAAGGTAAAGGCGCAGAAATGGGCGCTTCTTTTGGTGCTGGTGGCGCAAATACCGTATTTGGTGCAGCAGGCTCTGGCAATGCGCTAACAAAAGCAACTACGATTTTAGCCATCTTGTTTTTTGCAACAGCAATGGCAATAAGCTATTTAAACTCTAGCCCAGAAGTGGTTGTTGATGAACTTTTTATAGATGAAAAGCCAGTAGAAAAAATAGATTTAGACGCAGAACTCCCAACGTCAACGGACGCGTTAGAGTCAGAGACACCTGCAGAAGAAACAACAATAAAAGCAGAATTAACACCAGTCGATCCTAAAGAAGCTTCTGAAGTAATTAATAAAGATAAAGAAGAGCCAAAAAGCTAAGTCCGCTCCTCTAACAATCAATAAAGCGAATGTGGCGGAACTGGTAGACGCGCTGCCTTGAGGGGGCAGTAACTTAGGTTGTGTGGGTTCGAGTCCCACCATTCGCACCAATAACAAGTTAATAAAAATCTAATCAAACCGAAATGCTCGATAAGAGGTTTCGGTTTTTTTATGCCCGCTGAAATATAATTCCTTTGAGCATAATTGCACATTAACACAATTGTTTATTATGTTGTAGGTTGAGGATGACGAAGAACCCCCCAACAGAGGTGGTTGAGAATAAACAAAAAAGTAGAATAAATTTAGATAGTCGAGATAAGATTTATCAACAAGATCCGAAATAGTTGTTGGGGGTTCGCATAGCTCGCCAGCCAACCGACAAGATCACAATTTAACCCAACATACCGGGGTCTATCAGGCCATATATATTACAACATACATGGCCCCTATTTTTTTCTTTATCCAATAAAACCACTTGTTAAAGTAGTGCTCATAAAGATTAAATGCAAGTTTTTGACGATATATTGATGAAAACAAAGGAACCGTTCCTTCTTTCATCAAATTGCATGCACTGTACACTGTTAACTTATTGATAATTAAGATATATTTGCAACAAGTCAAACATCTATAAATTAAACCATTTCCAGAAAACAAAGGAATGATTACTCGTTTGATTTTTTACAAACCTAAACATTCGACTGAAGAGATAGATATTTAGTCACTTTTTACGTATATTGCACATTCGAATGAAAAAAAACTAAGGAAAGTGTATCTAAGGAACACTTCCTTAGAATCAACTGTTATACCTAAAATACTAACATCAATATTTCGAAAGCTTTATAAAAGGAGTTAGAATGAAAAAAGCGAAAAAAAAGCCTATTAAAAAGGTAACTACAAAAAAGAAAGCAAGCTCTAGCGGTGGACGATCTAGAATAAATTATCCACGACACAATATTATGGATTCTCTTAGAATTCCTAAAGCGATACTTGACCAAAATGCAGGAAAAATATGCACTGATGATCAAGCTGCTGGTTTTTTAGGCTTAAAGTCAGCTAAAGGCCCCACAGCGGTTGAAATTAGTTCAGGTATCAAATATAAATTCCTAAGCCGGCCAGAATCAAAAAAACTTGAAGTCACAGACTTGGGTCGCAGTGTTCTTCGCCCGAAATCTCCAGAAGATGTTTCAAAAGGATATCAACAAGCGATTTTAAATGCTCCAGTAATCTCAGACGTATATAAACATTATCGAGGAGAAAATCTTCCAGATAAACAGTTTTTTGACAATGCACTTGAAGATACATTTAAGATTTCAAAGGACAAGATCGCTGAATTCAAAGAGTGTTTTTTATCATCACTTAGAACTGCTTCACTAATCGAAGAGCATGGAGAACGGATACGAATACTTGATACTGCAACATCCGATAAAGATATAAGAAATGAATCTGAATATATTAACAAATTAAGTGCAGGCGTGAGCGTAAAATCAGGTGACTCTTGTTTCGTTATGATGCCCTTTGCTTCCCCTTTAGGAAATTATTATTCATCTATTTACAAGCCAGCGATTGAAAAGGCAAAATTAATTCCTGTTCGTGCTGACAATGAAATTTTTGGAGCCGGTAAAATAATGGATCAAGTGTGGTCTGGTATTAATTCAGCTAAAGTACTAGTTGCAGAGCTTACCACCAAAAACCCTAATGTGTTTTACGAACTAGGAATCGCACATGCTTTAAATAAGCCTGTAGTATTAGTTTCTTCAAATGAAGATGATGTTCCATTTGACCTGAAACATATTAGAGTAATTTATTACAACAAAGATGATCCATTCTGGGGGCAAAAACTTTTGAACAAAGTTGCTGAAAATATTGTTTCCGCACTAAAAAATCCAGAGGAGGCAGTTTTTGATATATCTAAAATTGGTACAAATACGGTATAACCAGACGTTGTTGCAGATTGCTAACAGTCGCTTCGCGCCTGTCATCATCTGCAAAACTTGGCGTTAAAAAGATAAGAGCATGGAACTATTCATAAAAATTTTAGTAGGGATCGC